>CAYOLM010000317.1:0-2095 GCA_964404785.1 uncultured Mizugakiibacter sp. | reverse complement strand
TGCCAAAAAGGTCCCGGGGCCAGCCACACCGTTAATCCTCCGGCCAGCAACAGCAACCAGGGCAGCCAACGCGGCCGAGGCAAGCCTCGCAGCCACCCGGCTAGACTCGCCAAGCCCGGCGTATCCACGGCGTCGTGGAAATGTCGTGGCAACAGCGGCGGCAGCAGGTAGCGGGTGCATAATCCGGCGACCAGAAGCCCGGTGATGGTGAACACGGCAAGCTGCTGCAAACCTGGTACCGAGGAGGCAAAAAAAGCCAGGAAGGCGATGGCTGCCGAAGCAATGGCAATACGCAAAGTCGGCCACAAGGCCCGCACACTGGACAGCGGATCCTCACCGGCCCGGCGTTGGCTCAACACCCTGATTGGATACTCCTGGGCAATCCCTAGCAAGGTAAATCCAAAGGCCAGGGTAATCCCGTGCACGCTTGAAAAGCCCAGTTCCAGTGCCGCCAGCCCAGCCAGTGCCGCGCTAAGGAGAGGTAGGGCAATCAAGCCAATACTGGTGAAACTGCGATAGGCGAGTAACAACAGGATCACAAAACCCAGCATGTCCACCAAGCCGATGATGTCGGATTGGTGACGGGTGCGAGCATCCACGGCCACTGCGATGGGCCCGGTTCCAGCTAATTCGAGACGGGCCTTGCCCCCATTCGGAAGTGCCGCGAAGTGGGCTCGTACTGTGGCCATCGTCCGGCGTTGTGCGGCAATGTCAAAGCCACCCGCACGGGTCTCCGCCAGTAACAGTGCCCGACCATGGGCAAACCACACGCCATGCTCCAAGCGAGGCGCCGCCACAGGTTTCCAGCGCTCTGCCAACTGCAGGGTTTGCAGGGTCGGGTCGCTGCGCAGAAGGGGCTTGAGCAAGCCCGCTGCGGGCGAGCCGAGATCCTCCAAGCGCTGTTGTAACTGGGCATGCAGATAGCTGGCATCCAAGCGTTGCTGATCCAGCGCCGGACTCAATAGATAACGGTATGGCAGCAGGCTTGGAGCGATCGAGGCCAGGGTGTTTTCGCCATTGAGTACGCGGGTAAAACGTGAATCAGCGCGCATGGTTACGGCCAGTTGCTGACTGAGTTGGGCTAAACGCGCGGTTGCCGCACCACGGATCGACAGCATCAGTAAGCGCGAACCCGGTCCCTGGCCAATCTCATTGAGCAGCAGCTTCTGCTGGGCGGTACGCGCCGGTGGCATGAAGGCCCGCAAGTCGGTGCTGATCCGCAAGTGCATCACCACCGCAATACCCAACAGGGCCAGCACCAGCAGCCAGGTGCCCAGTACCCATCGCTTGGAGTTCATGGCAAGGCAGCACAAACCCGCACCAGTGCTGCTGGCGTCAGGGGCTTGGGCAGCCGGGCATGACCGAGCGCGCCAACCAGGGTAAAGCTGGTGTCACCGTCGGTATCATCAACCCGTATGCAGCGCAGTGAAGTACCGGCACCATCAATATCCAGAGCCTGGATCTGTCGAGCCACCTGGGCGTCACGTGGGCGCAGATTCAGCGTCCAGGAGGCCCGGTTACCCCAGACCCGCGCATCGAAGCGACGCAGCAACTGCGTAGGTTGACCGGCCAGCAAGGCCGTAAAACTTGTCAACAGATCGCGAAGCTGGGGAGCGCGGTCCAATGAAAAATGTCGCGGTGCCTGCCCCGATCGGGTAACCGTAATCTGACCGCTATTGATCTCGCTGTGTTCTACGTAGGGCGACATCACTACACGCTGCAAGCGGGTACCCCCCAACCAAGCCAACTCGCCGCGTAATATCAGCGGCTGATCCAGCACACTCATGAAACGCACTTCGATGAAGGCGGTACGCGCCGGAGCCGGTTGCGCCAGGCTGCGAACCAGGACCTTAGGTGAGACCGCCGCGCTCACCGGCAGGCTGGGCAGCAGCATGGCCAAGATCACTAGTAGCCTGAACATGGGGTTTCCAGAAATCATAAAAATTAAACCAATGGTAGGGATAGTCACGCAGCAGCGCTTCCAGCCGCGCGGCATACGCCATCAATACCGTATCGAGGGTGGCATCACGATGAGTTCGCGGCAACTCGATGCGCTCGGCAAAGGGTTCAAAGCGCAGTAGATAATTGCGGTTAC
>CAYOLM010000316.1:0-2117 GCA_964404785.1 uncultured Mizugakiibacter sp. | reverse complement strand
GAAGCGCTCAAGAATCGCATCCAGTACGGCATATTCCGGCAATGAATCCTGATCGGTCTGATTGGCCCGCAATTCGGCCGTAGGAGGACGCTCGATGACTGCCGGAGGAATGACCTCACTTTGGCCATTGCGCCAGCGTGCCAGTGCATAGACGCAGGTCTTGTAAACATCCTTGAGCGGTGCATAACCTCCGCACATATCCCCATACAGCGTGGCGTAGCCAACCGCCATCTCGCTCTTGTTACCCGTCGCCAACAGCATTTGCCCATGTTTATTGGAGAGCGCCATCAGCAATGCACCACGAATACGCGATTGTAAATTCTCCTCGGTGCTGTCCGGCCCTTTGCCGGCGAATGCCGGGGCCAGAGTGGCTGACATGGCTTTGAAAGCCGCTTCGATCGGTAGCACGTGATAGTTCACACCTAACTGTCCGGCCTGATCGCGCGCCCCTTGCAATGAAAGTTGTGAGGTATAGCGGGAGGGCATCATCACCGCAGTAACCGCTTCGGCACCCAAGGCATCGACGGCCAAGGCCAGAGTGAGCGCTGAGTCGATACCCCCCGAGAGCCCCAGCAACACACCCGGAAAAGCATTCTTACGCACATAATCACGAATACCACGCACCAAACCGTCATACAGCACCGCTACCGCCGACTGCGACGACGTAGTCGGCCAGTCGAAGGCAGCAAAACAACGACGCTCCGCAGCGTATTCGGCCAGCAGCAAGGCATCTATGAAAGCCGGTGCCTGCGCCGCAACCTGACCGTTGCCGTCGACCAGCAATGAGGAGCCGTCGAATAACAGATCGTCCTGGCCACCCACCAGATTGAGATAGGCAATACCCACCCCGTGGACTCGAGCCTGACGTTGCAGAATCTCTGTGCGTTCCTGGCGCTTGCCCCGGCAGTACGGTGAGGCGCTGATGACCAGCAACAGCTCAGCACCCGCGTCACATGCGGCCTGGACCGGGGCATCCACCCATATATCCTCACATATCAGCAAACCGACACGGACACCGCGAATCTCAACTACCCGACCCGCCGAACCCGGTGAAAAATAGCGCTTTTCATCGAACACGGCATAGTTCGGCAAAGCCTGTTTAGCGTAGTGTACTTGTGCAATGCAGTGGCGCAGCAAACTGACCGCATTCAGTAGTGGCGGTTGGGTCGAGCATTCATCCGCCGTATGGCCGGGTTTCGCGGTTCGCAGAGGATGGCCAAGCAGCACATCAATACCCTGACAGCCCTTGGCAATCCTGGCCACGGCCGCATCGCAAGCATCGAGAAAACCAGGCCGTAGCAGAAGATCCTCTGGCGGATAGCCACACAGTGTCAACTCAGGGCACACTAACAGCCCGGCTCCCAGATTCCTGGCTGCCGTAGCCAGCTCGATCACCCGATCTGCATTAGCTGATACCGCCCCCACGGTAAAATCCTGCTGGGCCAGTGCAAAACGCAGGGTGGGCATGGGCTAGTTCCTCAAAAAAACGCAGACCGCGAAATTCTGTGGTCTGCGCATTCTACCGGACAGTAAAACCACACCGGCTTACTGCATCATTGCAGACAAAGCCTTACCAAGGTCGGCCGGTGACTTCACGGTGGTGACCCCGGCTTGCTCCAAAGCGGCAAACTTGGCCGCGGCGGTACCCTTGCCACCGGAAATAATCGCCCCGGCATGCCCCATGCGCTTGCCTGGAGGGGCTGAAGCTCCGGCGATGAAAGCCACGACCGGCTTGCTAACATGCTCGGCGATGAATTCTGCAGCACTTTCCTCGGCACTGCCACCAATCTCACCCACCATGATGATCCCTTCGGTCTGCGGATCATCCTGAAATAGTTGCAGACAGTCGATGAAATTGAGGCCATTGATCGGATCCCCGCCGATACCGATACAAGTGCTCTGGCCCAATCCGGCTTGGGTAGTCTGATCCACTGCTTCGTAGGTCAGGGTTCCCGAGCGACTGACGATGCCCACCTTACCCGCTAGGTGAATATGACCTGGCATAATGCCAATCTTGCATTCGCCCGGAGTTATCACCCCTGGGCAGTTGGGCCCGATCAGCACTGTATCGGGGTAGTTATGGAGCAACGACTGCTTGACCCGTAACATATCCAACA
>CAYOLM010000315.1:0-2118 GCA_964404785.1 uncultured Mizugakiibacter sp. | reverse complement strand
CCTGAAGCGGAATCAGCCTGGTAGTCGGCATCATGTTCCTTACCAGCCCGGCATGAGTGTCACCACTCGTCAGCCATATCTTGAATATAAACCCTTTAATAATAAGTGCTTACATTGAAGGCTTGCTAATAGCAACAACTGGCTCTAAATTAGTCTTAACTTTTTTTTAAAGGATGTCGAAAGGCATGGGATGGCCGTTGAGGCAAGGTGGTGCGGCATGGTGTCGCATTCTTTCAAACCTAGACCCCTGGGGGGGACATATCATGTACAAGCATGTTTTAAGCATTGCTGTAGCGGCCGGACTGGGGCTGATCAGCTTTCATGCCCAAGCCGATTCTCTGAGCAATATCTTTACTCAATCCCATGTTAGTGGGCAATTCCGCAGCTTCTACTTCAGCCGTATCTATAGCGCCAAAAATCCCGACCAGAATGCCTTCTCTACCGCGATGTTGCTGGATGCTACCACCGGCACTTTTGGTAATGGCTTCAGCTTGACCGGATCATTTCTATCGGCTAATTCCTTCGGTACTCAATCCAGCAATCCTGCGGCGATTGATACCACGGTAATGGGACCCGGCAATTCCATCAGTTCACTGGGACAAGCTTATCTGCAGTATCGCAACCAGCTGGCTACCGTGCGAGCCGGCTATCAATACCTGAACACGCCCTGGATGGGGAAGAGCGACTCGCGCGTTGCCCCCGCTTCCTACAATGCCCTGTCATTGCGTCTCAACCCAGTGAAGGGCTTGAGTGTATACGCCATCCGGGCCTTCGAGTTCAAGAGCCGTACATCCCGGGGATATTTCTCCACCAACCTGTACTATCCGCACACCTTTAATGGGGACAACATGTACGGCGGTATGGAAGGGCAGATACCGGCCACAGCACCATCATTTAAAGGTACTTGGGCATTCGGCGCCAATTACGCCGCCAATGGCTTCAAGTTTCGTGGCTGGTATTACAACTTCATGCAGTTTGCCCGTATGGCTTATGCCGACGGCAATTACACGCTGAAAACTGCTAGCGGCATCGACCCGTTTTTTGGTGCTCAGTGGGTGCATGAGACCAGTAGCTCGAATAATCAGTTCGTCACCAACAACGTCAGCCTCTATGGAGTACCCGGCAGTCAGGTCAAGAGCAACACCTGGGGCATAGAGGGAGGCGTTAACATACCTGGTGGCCGTTTCCAGCTGGGCTACGACAAAATTTCCCAAGAAACCGGTGCGGTAGGTAATGGGGCCATAATTTCACCCTATACCGCGGCCTATGCCACCGACCCGCTGTATACCACCTCGATGATCAGAGGCTTGGTTGAAATGGGGCCGGGACATGCCTGGAAAGCTAAATTTACCTACCATTTTCTTAATAATCATCTACGTCTGATGGCTGCCTATGCGGCTTACACGACCATACAGCGTGGTAACAGCCATGACCTGTATTTTGATATCACCTATAATTTCGACGGATATCTGAAGGGCTTGTCCATCCGTGATCGCGTGGAGCGCTCCAACCAAAGCTCCTCCGGCGTGTGGAAGGGTGTCAACCCCAACAATGGCTCCTTCACTTACAACCGGGTGATGATGGTCTACAAGTTCTGACCGTGTAGCGACTACCTGGCATGCGGCGTTGACCAGCGGTCAACACCGCATGCCAGCAACCGCAACGGAGCGGGTATCGCAGATTGCCGTACCCACCCTTGAAGAGTAGCTACTGAGCTAACTTCGGAACACCTAATAAATCGTCACAAACGGTTTGCGCAGGCACCCTGGACCAACTTTTAAAACCTATCGACTAGAGATCCGAGGTTGCTAGCCCACAAGTAGGCCACACAGTACGTTGATCGAGGGGCCGTTCAATCTGTAGCAATCCGCTCTACGATGGTCTCGGCAAGTACCAGCGGCTCGGACTGCTCGGTGTGCAAATGAATTTCCGGTGCTAGTGGCGCCTCGTAAGGCGCATCCACACCCGTAAAGTTTACCAGCTCTCCCGCTCGTGCCTTGGCATACAAGCCTTTCGCATCCCGCTGTTCGCAGATTTCCAGGGGCGTATCGACAAACACTTCGATAAACTCATCTTCGGCGAACAGCTCGCGCGCCATGCGGCGTTCAGCCCGATAGG
>CAYOLM010000314.1:0-2127 GCA_964404785.1 uncultured Mizugakiibacter sp. | reverse complement strand
ACGGCCATCTGGATCACCGTGTTGACCCCATCGATATACAACCAATAGGCCATCAAAAACATCCACACCTGTCGGTAGGACACGACATGCCGAAGCGTGCGCCGGAACTGTTGCATCCCCTGCCGTACCGCCTGAAAGGCACCCACCGCCTCGGCGACTTTTGCCCTCGGCACCCAGTACAGCATCGGCAGGGTGAACGCCAACCACCACAATGCCGCCAGGGCAAAACTGAAACGTACCGCCGTGGCGGCTCCAGAAAATCCGAACGCATGCGGGGCTAACACCATCGCCGCAGCCAACACCAGAAATACTCCACCACCGGCATAACCCGAAAAATAACCGATGGCCGAGGTCATCTCCAACTTACCCGGCCGTCCCACCCGCACCACCATGGCATCACCAAACACGTTGCCGTAGAAATTGCCTACCGCAGCGAGCACATACAATGCGGCAGCCCACATCCAGGCACCCTGGGGAACCAACGCCAGGACCAGCAACATGGCACTGCCGAACACTGCTGCGGTAATCAGGAAACCCTTGCCGTGCCCGCCACGATCAGCAATAGCGCCCAGCAAAGGTGCCGACAGGGCCACGATGCCACTGGCCAGCGCATTGGCAACTCCCAGACGCAGGGTGCTCAGCTCTACACTACTGCCCGCACTCCAGTACTCTCTAAAAAAAATAGGGAAAAATACCACAATTACTGCCGTGGTAAAACCATGATTACCCCAGTAATACGCAGCCCAGCCCCACAAGGATCGCTGCGGGTAAGCAGAGGGAATATTCACCCTTAAACAGACACTCCCGGCGGATAGGGATACAGCTTGTCCATCGCCACGGTACGCCCATCATCGGCCACCACCCGGCAATGCCAGCGACGCAGCTGGCGGGGGTCATCGACACCACAGGCATGAGCGATGGCGCCGACTTCACGCATCACCCGCTGGGCATAACTGGCCACCCGCTCGGCCTTATCGGTAACTACCAGCCCGCGCTGCAAATGCACATCGTGGGTGGTGATACCTGTGGGACAAGTGTTGCGATTGCACTGCAGCGACTGAATACAGCCCAGGGCAAACATGAAACCCCGTGCCGAATTGACGAAATCCGCACCCATGGCGAGTGCCCAGGCGACCTCATAAGCGGTAATGCACTTGCCTGAAGCAATGACCTTGATCCGGTCGCGCAAACCATGTTGCAGCAGAATATCCACCAGCATGGGTAATGCCTCCCGTATCGGTAAGCCGACACCTTCCATCAAGGTTTGCGGGGCCGCACCCGTGCCCCCCTCAGAGCCGTCGACAATAATGAAATCCGGTGCCGCCTCCTTGATGCCACGCTGCTTGATCACCTCACACAGTTCTTCCAGCCAGCCAGGGCCACCCAACGGAGCCTTGAAACCAACCGGCTTACCGGTCAGTTGTCGATACAGCATGAGCGCATCAACCAGTTCCGCAACATTACCGATATCGAGATGCCGTGGCGGACTGATCGAATCCTGGCCCTGGGGAATACCTCGTACCCGGGCGATTTCAGCCGTTACTTTACTGCCCGGTAACAGCCCGCCCTGGCCGGGTTTGGCACCCTGTCCGAGTTTGATACTGATCACCTTGACTTGCGGGTGCGCAGCAACTTCACGCAGCTTGTCCTGATCGAGATCGCCATCTTTGGTACGCACCCCGTACTTGGCGGTACCCACCTCGAAGACGATGTCACAACCGCCCTCCAGATGGTGGGGGGCCAGTCCGCCCTCACCCGTATCCATCCAGATTCCGGCCTTACCGGCACCACGCGACAAGGCCCGTACCGCCGGCACACTGAGGGCCCCGAAGCTCATTGCGGAAATATTGAAGAACGGTGCGTGCTTATAGGGATGCGGACAATCCGGTCCGATCACTACCGGCCTGGCGACAGCAATCTCGGTACTGACATCGGGAAACGCGACGTTGAGAAAGAAAGGCGCCCCCTCGCGATGCAGATCACGGGTCGAACCGAAAGCTAGGATAGTAGGCTGATTCTCGGCAGCCTTGTACACCCAGGTGCGCTCAGCTCGGTTGAACGGCAGCTCCTGGCGGTCGAAGGAAAAGAAATACTGGCGAAAAAATTCACCCAGATGAATGAACAGAC
>CAYOLM010000313.1:0-2140 GCA_964404785.1 uncultured Mizugakiibacter sp. | reverse complement strand
CCTGGCACTGGAACCGCTCGCTACGGCTTGTATAGATACAGCGGTACAAAGAGAGTACAGGGGCTCAAAAAAACCTGTTCGAGCCCCTGCCGTCTGCTTGTTTAGTACTTCCAGCCCAGCGATACTCCCACCACATCCTGGTACATGCGTATCGACGTACCCTGGCTCGCGCCGCTGCCCGTGACCTTGGTATCCATGGCATGCACGTAATCGAATGACAGCGCCATGTCGGCGTTGAGTCGATAGGTCGCCCCCAGGGTGACATGATTCTGTTCCACACCAGGTGCCAGCACATTGATGAACGCGGCTGAGCTCGGCACCGGTTGACCGCTATGATTCCAGCCGGCCCGTAGAGTGAACTGGCGATTGAGCACATATTGCACACCCAGCTTCGCAACGGTCACATTCCGCCAACCAAAGCCGGTCCCTGTTGCCGTACCCAATCCGCAACTGGATGGAGTAGGACAGATCATTGAATTGATCATTGGATTGGAGATCGCCGGAACATCCCCATATTCGATGCGTACGATATCGCCAGCTAGCGTCAATCGTGGATCCGGCTTCCAGGCTACCCCGACACCGTAGCTAGCTGGAATATCGAAGCTGCCGCCTCCTGCAAACAATCCGTTGTATTTGTTGAAGCGACTCATGTGTGTCTTGGGCTGATAGGTCAGGCCCAAAGTGAGCGTATCGGTCAACTTGCCCATCCAGCCGATACGGAACCCGACGCCATCAGAGCCAGCGTGGCCCCGGTTGGTCAGGTTTTGCGGATTGCTGGACATTCCCTGAAAGGCCTGAATCCCCGTCGCATCAAAACTTTGATGAACGAAATTGACCGAGATGCCGATGGTATTGCTATCGTTCAATCGGTAAGCGAGCGTCGGAGAGATAAACAGTTGCTGCAGATCCACGCCTGTAGAACCCACTCCGAATGCTCCCATCTGGCCAACGGGAGAAGCCATGCACGCCTGTGCGCTACCGCCAAACATCTGCAACACCTGAGGGTTGGCACATTGTGCCCCACGGGTTGCACTATTCAGGTTTGCATAGCCCGTATTCATCCCGCCATTGCCAAAAACCACAATTCCCACGGCCAGCTTTGGGGTGATCATACGATTGTAGCCAAACTCTGGAATTAGAAAGTTCGACTTCTTGTTGCCGTTGAAAGTCATCGACCCGGTCGGCATGGTGAGGGTGGCGGAACGCTGCGGGCGAAACAAAGTCACGCCGAAATCCAGACGATTACCTACCCAGGCCATAGCAGCTGGATTGCTGACGGCCGACTGGGTATCGAGGGGCAAGGCTATCGCCACCCCCCCCATACCGACCGATTGAACACCGTACCCTGGCGCAAAGTACCCGTCCGTCGCCGAAGCAACCCCGGATACAAACATCATCATGGAAGCCAAAAGGATTCCCTTGGTAATTCTGGAGTCCATACTCAAATCTCCTCATTAGTTGTGCTACTCGAAGGAATGTCCTGAAACCTACCTCACATCCTTGAAGAAGCGTGACAATGGCATGTGTTTACCGCCCCCACGCACTCACCCGTTCAGCCCTGTGGTTTGCCATCTCAGCAACCACTCAGGCATTGAAAACAACCCATTTCAACCCGAGTTAAGCGTGCCCCAGACCATTCGATCAAGCGGCTCGCTTAACACCCAATACAGACTAACTCGAACCACCACTAAAGTCGTAGGTAAATTGCAATTGAATCATCAAAATATTCAATGTCTGTAGTAAATTTATTTAATAAGGCAATGCAGCAAATAACCCATAAATAATTCAATTTGTGAGGATCAACCTGTGGCTTCAAACCGAAGTACCACATACGCTGCCCATCCATACATCGCCAATAGGGAAAATCTGCATGCTTCAACCGGGATTGCGGCGGAGATCCGACCAGGCCAGAGGCACGCAACCTGGCGATGTAGCGGGGTCTCGTTTCGCCCACGGCACCCCACAACAGATCATCCGGTTCAAATCGATAAACCCCAAGCACCTAAAAACTTTAGCAGGTGGTTCGATGGCCAGACCCCACGGAACAAAACTGCGACATATCAATTAGATAGGCCATGAGTAAGCGGGGGGCAACGCCGCAATCGGGCCGCGCAATAAGTCTTTCGAAATGTCTCCGTCT
>CAYOLM010000312.1:0-2152 GCA_964404785.1 uncultured Mizugakiibacter sp. | reverse complement strand
CCAGTGTCGGCAATGGGACACGTTGCTGAGTCAGCTACGGATCTACTTGAAGCCTACATGAGTACGATCTATCAGGTACGTTTGCCCGGTGGCCGTCGCGTCAGCCTCATTCCCGGCAACGTACTGCCCGTAGCTTTGGGCAATCTGTGTGCCAGCGATGACACAGCGTGCGCCCTGATCACCGCCTGGAATCCGCGCTCTAGGAAGGCCTCCAGCCACAGCAATCACCTTGCCATGCGCTCACTCTGTCAGCAGCTGTTCCAACTTGCGCCGCAATACAGCTTGCCAGCGATAAGCCGAGCTCTTGATGGTAACTGGCGTGAAGTGCAACTCTTCGTCGCCGGTATCACGGTTACTGAACTCGACAAACTGGCACAGAACTTTCATCAGAACGCTATCCTGGTCGCAACCCCAATCAGCAAATTGACACTGCGGCACTATGGTAAAACCTGCGCAGCGAGCCGACATTAAAGAACCCTTTTACAGCATTGGATAGAATGATGGATATCTTGTCACCCCGTGTATAAATAAGTGCCACAGGGAGAGGCACCAATCTGGTTTTATAAATAATTTACCATTTATAACAACCAGTTGCCTACCTTAAAAAGTCCTGGAGAGTAGTTCGAGTAGCAAATTCCCAGGAGCCGATCTCCGAAACATACCCGCTTGATAAATGAGCAGTGAACGAGGACGCAAGATAACAATCAGGCCACGCAGCAGGTATATCGAGATACCCTAATTTGTCGCAAAACCATAAAACGATGGCTTACCGATCTCCACCCCATTTATTCTTTCCCAAGATCCGACGACTTGTTGAGATTTCCCCTACCCCATGAGCAATTTCAGTACCGCTGCCGACACTATCGTGGAAGCCCACGCACTGGCGTTCAGCCGCCGGGATGAACCCATACTCAGACCTCTCGATTTTCATCTTAGGGTCGGTGAATTGAGCTTTGTCGAAGGGGACAATGGCAGTGGTAAAACGACCCTGCTAAATATACTTGCCGGCTTGCTGCGTCCCTCTAGCGGAGAAGTACGTATCAGCGGACATGCACCTGGAACCGATGGGGCGCGCGCCGAAACCCGGCTTCTCGGCCATCAACTTGGCTTGAAAGGTGACTTAAGCGCGCGTGAAAACCTACGCGTTGCAATGGGTCTGTATGGATGTCGTAAGGGCATAACAGCGGCCCAATCTCTTGCCGACGTCGGACTTCTCGGCTTTGAAGACGAACCCGTTCGCAGCCTTTCCGCCGGCCAGAAAAAGCGCGTTGCACTGGCCGCACTGAACCTCGGAAGTGCCCGCCTCTGGCTACTCGACGAACCTTTCGCCAACCTTGACCGTGCCGGGATCGACCTGGTCAATGCCATGCTTGACCAGCATCTACAGCGTGGTGGGGCCGCCCTGGTCACCACCCATGGGGCCGTATCATTCCGCCAGGAACAGGCCCATAAATTACGGTTGAATGTATGACACACCCCAGTTTGTTTTCAGGTTTCCGGACCCTGCTACAACGCGATCTGTTACTTGCCTGGCGACGCCGCGGTGATGTGGCCATGCCTGTTTTGTATGCCATGATCGTAGCGATCCTTTTCCCGTTTGCGTTAGGACCGGATCACCAGCTGTTGGCTCGGGTATCCGGGGGTATCGTCCTGGTAACGGTACTGCTGGCCATGTTGCTGGCTCTGGACAACCTGTTTCGCAGCGACCTTGAAGATGGGGTGCTGGCACAGATGGTGCTTGCCCCCCAATCACTCAGTTTTTTGATGGCCGCTCGTATCCTTGCCTATTGGCTGGTTACAGCATTCCCTCTACTGATTGCCGGGCCGATCCTCGGCTATATGCTGGGCTTGCCCGCACAGGCCCAGCCCGTACTGTTTCTCGCTCTGGTTCTGAGCAGCGCCTTGCTGGCTCTGCTGGGTTCGATGCTGGCGGCATTAACCGCAGGTACACGGCGCTCTGGTATGCTTCTTTCCCTGATGTTGTTGCCACTCATTGTTCCAGTGGTGATTTTCGCCGCCGGAGCTATTTCGGCCGTAGAACAGGGCCTACCCTGGGTCGCACCACTTGCCTGGTTGAGTGCGACGCTGGCATTGACTCTGGTTCTGGCACCGGTAGCCTGCGCCACAGCCCTCAGGATTACTCTCGACGCAT
>CAYOLM010000311.1:0-2158 GCA_964404785.1 uncultured Mizugakiibacter sp. | reverse complement strand
TACTTCGCCGGCTCTTCCTCCGACATGCCACCAGAATATTTCATCCCAGGGAGCCGCGCATTGTACATCTTCTTCAGACTTCGTCAACCGTTTCGATACCATGCGAACTGCGGGTGAAAATACGGTCCTCAATAGTGCTGCCAAAAATCTGCGAAGGGTTTGACAATAAACGTGAGCGAACACCACTCACTACGGGATTTTACACGCCCAGAACCTGGATCAGGCGGGCTCTTCCAGCAGCAACCGGACCCGGGCGAAATGACGTTTGCCGATCTGCAGAATGCCTTCGAAACCCGGCAGCAGCACCCGGGAACCCTCCACAACGACTTCTCCATTGATGCGTACCGCCCGTTCACGCAACTTGCGCTGGGCGTCGGAATTGCTCGCCGCCAGCCCTGCTACCCGTAGCAGCGCGGGTAAACGTATCCCCTCAACCGCAACCCGGATGTCCTTAAGCGGCAGAACGGAGGTGTCTCCTTGCCCACGAACCACCGCATGCCAACCTGCCAGTGCCTGCGCGGCGGCAGCTTTGCCGTGAAACCGGGTGGTCAGCTCATTGGCAAGCTGCAGCTTGGCATCGCGTGGGTTGAGGGTGCCAAGCTCGACGTCATGACGCATCTGGGCCAGTTGTTGTAGCGATACGTCGAAACTCAGCAATTCAAACCAGCGCCACATCAACGCATCCCCGATTTTCATGGTCTTGGTGACCATATCGATAGCCGGCTCATCGATAGCGATGAAGTTATCTAGGGATTTGGACATTTTCTGCACTCCGCTGATGCCTTCGAGCAGGGGCATGGTCAGCACGACTTGCGGTGCTTGCCCATAGTGCTCCTGCAAAGTGCGGCCCATCAGCAGATTGAATTTCTGATCGGTGCCGCCCAATTCGACATCAGCCTGCAAAGCGACCGAATCGTAACCCTGTATCAGTGGATAGAGAAATTCATGCACAGATATGGGCTGGCCACCGCGGTAACGCTTATCGAAGTCGTCGCGTTCGAGCATCCGGGCAACCGTATGTTGTGAGGCTAGACGCACCATATCGGCGGCAGTCATGCGATCGAACCATTCGGAGTTGAACCGTAATTCGGTGCGATCACGATCAAGTACCTTGTACACCTGAGCCTCGTAGCTCGCGGCATTTTCCCTGACCTGCTCGCGGGTGAGTGGCTTGCGGGTAACGTTCTTACCCGTCGGGTCGCCAATCATGCCGGTGAAATCGCCAATCAGAAAAATCACCTGATGGCCAAGTTCCTGGAACTGCCGCATCTTATTAAGAAGCACTGTATGGCCGAGATGCAGATCGGGGGCGGTCGGATCGAAGCCGGCCTTGATACGCAAGGGCCGGACGCGAAGCAGTCGTTCACGTAATTCATCCTGCTTGAGTATTTCTTCGCTGCCGCGCCGAATCAGCGCCAGTTGCTCCTCGATAACGTGCATAGCTTCCTCGGCTTCTAGTCGGAGCCATCCGACCAAGTTATGGTAAAGGCGTCATTGTGAGTGAAACACTCGGCTACGTGCAAAACTTTAAGCCCACCCGGATTGACGGCCATTCCAGCACCTGGCTAAGGTAGGCCACCAAATGGCACCCAGCGTGGACTGTGCATGAACGAACAGCAAACACCCCCAAGTCCGCGACTTGGACACCATCATGTCCATCGCACTGTCACGCACAAACCCCTGCGGCACTTTTTCCATGCCGCAGCGACTCCAGTCGCCGTGATCGGTCACCGACACCGCTACCCACTCGCTATTATTGGTCTGCTACTCGCCGTGCTGGTATTCATTATCCTGCCCGTGTGGGGCTATACCCAGCGCCGCGAAGCCAGCCGGCAACCGCCTCTGCACCTGGCGCTGACGTTGCCCCCGCTACCTGCCAACCAGGATGACCGCACACCCACGCTGCAACCCTGGCGAACTATCAGGGTTCAGACTGGGCAATCACTGGCCGATGTTTTTTCCGTACTTAAGCTTGCCCATGCCGCCCTACAACAGCTTGTTGATATCGACGCCGGCCGCTCAGGTCTGTCCCGTATTCACCCGGGGCAGCGTTTCGAATTTCGTATCGGCCCCCATGGGGCTTTGCAAGCCGTGCGTTTCGACCGTGATGACAGTCACCGGGTCACCCTCGACTTCAGCGGTCCAAACCCGATCGAAA
>CAYOLM010000310.1:0-2165 GCA_964404785.1 uncultured Mizugakiibacter sp. | reverse complement strand
GACCGCTGGGGGCACCAAGCCGGAGATGTACTGCTCAAACAACTGGCCGGGCGTTTACACAAAGCCTTGCGCGAGACGGACTTTGTCGCTCGCCTGGGTGGTGACGAATTTGTGGTGGTCTTCGAGAATCTTGACCCCAAAAACTACCTGGACGAGTTGCGTATCCTGCTCGAGCGTTTGCATCAAGTCGTGGAGAAGCCCTTTGACCTGGGGGCGGATCGCGAGGCCATGATTGACATGACCCTGGGGCTGGCCACTGCCGGTGAGGAAGATAATTTTGATACTCTGCTGCGCCAGACCGATGCCGCTATGTATCAGGCCAAACAGCACAAGGCCGACCGCGCCCACTGGTGGTGGTTGGCCGGGACCGACGAGAAGGAGGCGGTCCCCCAGGTTGAAATCGACCCCTTCGGGCCTATTGCTCAGGCGTTGTTGACCAACCATGAGCCGCTGATTGAGCGCTTGATCGAGGCTTTTATGGGGGCCTTCTATGAGCATTTTCAAGCCGATCCCAAGGCTGCTGAAGTTCTCGCAGGCCTCGATGCAGAAGGCCTCACCCGCTTGAAGCACGACCAGGTGGAACATTTGCGTTTTATCACCTTGCCACAGACCACCCGTGAAGCTCTTTGCGAACGATCCCAGCAGCGCGGTCAAACCCTTGTGTTGATGGGGGTAGATAGTGCTCTGATGGTGAGTATTTTTGAATTCTACCAACAGCGGCTGATCGAATCCCTGGATCGTTCCATCTTACGTACCCAGGATCGCTACCGGTTACTGAAGATCATCGTCGCCCGTCATGATGTCAATCTACAAAATCAGATACGGGCTATTTCAATAGTGCGTGATGCCTACTACACGGCACTCATTGAACCATTGTCCAGGATTATGCCCAACTGGCATGATCTGCTGCAGTCTGAACTTGATCGCCTGGGAAGCCTGCCCGGGGTCATCGCAACGATGCTGATGCGCCCCGATGCGCAGGGGCGGTTTATCGTTGAAGCTACCGGGGGCATCAGTGGCAAGGTGGCTGCAGAAGTCATCAGCCGAGCAGATTCTCAGATCATGACTGATCCGCAACATCCTCGTGGTCAGGGGGTCGTGGCACGGGCCTGGCGGGATCAGACGATCCATGATGTGGCCGACTATTTATCAGGGGCTGGTCTTGCGCCTTGGCGTAAGGTTGCCACACAAAACGGCGCGCGGTCTGCCTTGGCTATTCCCATTCGCGATAGCCAAGGCCATGCTACGGCCGTGCTGGAGTTTATCGGTACCTATCCCCACCAATTCAGTGGTAGCGACCCGTTGCGCTGGGCGGAAAGCCTGCAACACCGTTTCGAAGTTCTGTGGGGACAACGAGAAAGCAGCACTCCGGTGGCTTCTGCCGATCGGGTAGCGGTATGGCGCGAGCGTCTTTTTACGGGTGGCCTGCACCTGTACCTGCAACCGATCGTTGATCTGGAAAGCGGTCAGGTAGTCAAAGCCGAGGGCTTGGCTCGCCTAATACTCAAAGATGGCACGCTCATCTCTCCAGGACAATTCCTACCGCTACTGGGGGCCAACGAACTTTACCAACTGTTCTGGCTAACGCTTACCCATGCTATTGATGATCTCAACAGCTGGCAGAAGCAAGGTCTGGACTGGTCTATCAGCATCAATCTGGCGCCTTCCAGCCTACTTGAGCCGGACCTGGCTAGTCATCTCCAACAACGTCTGAAAGCCTGCGCCTGGCCGGTTGAACGCCTGACACTGGAAGTACTGGAGTCGGAAAATATTACCCAGCCGCAACAGGAGACCGCCCTGCATGCTCTCAAGGCTATTGGAGTGGGCTTGGCACTGGATGATCTGGGCGCCGGTTATGCCAGTCTGTTGCGTGTCGTTCGCGATCCTTTAGACGTTCTAAAAATCGACCAGAACCTGATACGCCAGTTACCGGAAGACCCCCTGGCAACCTTGGTGCTGTTATGGACGCTGATCAATCTGGCCAAGAATCTCAAGCATGAGCTGGTCGTCGAAGGACTGGAAACCCCGGCATTAATTGAAGTTGTGCAGCAGCTCGGTGCACCATCGGGACAAGGCTACGGCATTGCCCGGCCAATGCCGGCAGACAAATTTCCAAAGTGGGCCGAGGGGTTTAAGTTGCCGGTTCATCAGCAGCAAATTACTAC
>CAYOLM010000309.1:0-2171 GCA_964404785.1 uncultured Mizugakiibacter sp. | reverse complement strand
CTTATTGTCCTTCCCCCAAGCCTGAATCTGCTCGATTGCGGCGGCGCGAAAGGTATCGCCGGCTGCCAGCATGACTTGTCGACCTTCGGCACTGAAACGATGGCTGAGTTTGCCGATGGTGGTAGTTTTTCCAACCCCGTTGACTCCTACCACCAGGATAACAAAGGGCTGTCCTGGCTCGGGCTGTAGCGGCTGTTCTATAGGTTTGAGTATTGCCAATAAATCGGTACGCAGCCTCTTTCGCAGTGCCGTAGCATCAGCGAATTCACGTTTCAGCATCCGCTGACGCAGATCCTTGATCAACTCAGTCGTGGCCTGGATGCCGACATCGGCGGTGATCAGAAGTGTCTCCAATTCCTCCAGTAGTGTCTCATCAAGTTTCGGATTGTGCTTGAATAAAGAGCCAAAGCCGCGGGTCAGTGCATTGCCAGCGAGGCGTTTGCGCCAAGTGCGGCGATTGGCTAGGGGTGAGTTGTCCGGATGGATCGGTTCGGGCTGCAAAATCTGGCCAGATGATAAGTCTGCTAATGCTTGGCGTTCTGTTGCGATAGAAGTTACGCATGCAGGTGTCGGGTCGGCATGGAGAGGCCTTGGTTCGGCTGTAGATTTCTTGTGGAACAGCTTTTTAAGCATCGGGGCATGGGTCAGGGGACAATGACAGTATGCTAGCAGCCTGTCAGCCTGGGAGGACGCTTGTGAGGCGAGGAGAAAAGCTGGCTTAGTTTTTGGATAGATGGTGGCTAATCATGGTTGTATATACGAAAAAGCCAAGCTAAGTCGGACCGACTGCCGGTTCCCAGATCGGCTCATCTGCAGCCCGGCAGGTTGCTTACATTGTGCTCAGTGCACCTTAAAATATAGTGAGTGAGTAGCGTGCCAGGCCCGCAGAGAATCTCTGGAACCTATCAGTTGGATAGGTGAGGACTGCGTGAGGACGTATTGTAGCAATCGATCTTGGCAGTAGGTTTATTGAGGTACTTTCAGTATCCACCCGTTTGCGGAGTAGTGCATGAACCAACCTTTGCGCGGCTCAGGGAGCATACGCATCATCGGCGGAAGTTTGCGTCGTTCGCGCTTGCTGGTACCGGAGTCCCCAGGTTTACGACCCACTCCGGAACGGCTTCGCGAAACCCTATTCAACTGGCTTACGCCGATTCTTCCGGGTTCGCGCTGTTTGGATCTTTTTGCGGGAACTGGAGCGCTGGGGATTGAGGCGCTATCGCGGGGTGCTGGCAAGGCCATACTGCTAGAACATGATTTGCGCCTGATTAGGGCATTGCGTGAGAACCTGGACCGCTTGCAGATCGCTAATGCACAGGCGCTTCACACCGATGCGCTGGAGTGGTTGCAACAATCTCCGCAGCAGTTCGATGTGGTCTTCGTGGATCCTCCGTTTGCCTCTGCCTTATGGCCTCTGGTACTGCAACGTCTGAGACCATGGCTTGCCGCAGGGGCAAGAGTGTACGTCGAGTGGCCGAAGAAGCATGAGCTGACTATTCCCTATGGTCTGAAACCGCTGCGGCAGGCGCATGCTGGCGAAGTCTCCTGTGTTTTGCTGCAGACCATCCAGACTCCCGAATAAGGGTCACAAGCTGTTAAGCTTGAACACCACAGAACCGGACTGCAAGGCATGAGCGAATCCGCTTCCGATGAGTCGGGACCCCGAATTGCCGTGTACCCAGGCACCTTTGATCCTATTACCAATGGCCACGCGGATCTGGTAGCCCGGGCTGCGCCATTGTTCGACCAGGTGGTCGTGGCGATCGCTGCAAGTTCTACCAAGTCCCCTGGTTTTAGCTTGGACGATCGCATTGCCTTGTCGCGGCTAGCTCTGGCCAGCTTGCGCAATGTCGAAGTACGTGGTTTCAGCTGTTTGTTGGCTGATCTGGTCAAGGAGATCAAAGCAGGAGTGATATTGCGAGGGTTGCGTGCAGTCTCAGATTTCGAATACGAGTTCCAGTTGGCGAGCATGAACCGGCATCTGATCCCGCAGGCCGAAACTCTATTTCTCACCCCTTCTGAACAATACAGTTTCATTTCCTCATCACTGGTGCGTGAAATTGCCCATCTGGGCGGTGATGTATCTAAATTTGTCCACCCGGCGGTGCAGCAGGCGCTCAAGCAGCGTTGGCGGTTCCGTGGTACTGCAGCACACTGAATAGGAGAACAAT
>CAYOLM010000308.1:0-2191 GCA_964404785.1 uncultured Mizugakiibacter sp. | reverse complement strand
AGATTGCCGTAGTAGCCAATCACCAGCAGTGGCAGCAGCAGTAAGAGAGCCAGTTTCAACGGCCTGGGGAAGAGCTGGTGGTGGCGAAACCCATACCAGCGCAAACCCAGCAGCGCCAATAGCGGCAGGGTTAACCACCAGCGTAAGTGCGCGGCATGCAGCAAGACGGTAAGTCCTACTGTCAGGCTGAGTAGATCGAAAACCTGTTGGCTTGGACGATCGTTCATGGCAACAAGGCCAGGGCTTGAAGACAGACATGAAGATGGGCCGGTCCCTGGTCAAGGCCGAGGGTCTGCTCGGGTAAGCGCAACTCCCATTGTCGACCGGCGGCATCGGCCTCACGCACCCAGCGGGTCAGGCGCATGATGCGCATTTCCGTATCCAGACCATGGAGGGCATGCCAGTCCAGACGCCAGGGCTGCTTCTCGTCCCGCGAAAGCAGCAAGCGCACTACGGGTTGTTCGCGTTTGGCACTCGATTTCCAGGCGATACGCCGGGGGGGGTCACCGGGACGGTAGTCACGCAAGCCAGCGAAGTCATCGTCTTCATCCAGCGATTTAGGGGAGGTGTCGGCATCGTTGGTTATGGGGTCCGGGTCCGGTCCGGCCCGCTCTGCACAGGGGTAGACCAGTACCGGTGCTGCAGGGTGTATCCAGCTCCAAGCCCGGAACAGACCGAAGGGCCAGCGAGTTTCGATGTTCAATGAAGGGATGTCCAGCCAACCTCTGCGCTCAGTGGGTAGCGCATATTCGATATCCTCATGAACTTCGGGAAGCACCGAGAAATTCTGTATCGAGCCTGGCACCGAACGCACTGACAGGCCGATTCGGATACGTCCTGAACCTTGCAGATGCAGGCCCAGGAAAATATTTTGCCCTGCCACCACCGGCTGGGCACGGATCGAGAGCAGACGCAAGCCTTTGAGATTACGAAAGGCGCCATACATACTTTGTGCCGTGGTGGCACCGAGCAGAGTGGTCAGAAGCAGCGCTGCATTGTTGTTGTAGTTCAGGGCGCCGATGAGCATGACCAGTAAAATTGTTGCAAACACCAGGCCGAATCCGGTGGGCAGGATATAGATGCGGTGGCGATCCAGGGTGACGGGCAAAGACTCGCTCTGGCGGCGCCGCAGCAGCGACGGGTGGCGTTTCAGCAGTCTGCGCATTCCGTTTGCCGGAGTCAGACCGCGGAGTGCAGAGCCGATCATTCGGGTATGGATACCTCAGCCAAGATAGCGTTGGCCAAGGCATCCCCACTTGTTCCACGTCCTCCCACGAGACGATGTGCGGCCACCGCGACAAACACGGCCTGCACATCTTCCGGAATGACGAAGCGGCGATTTCCCAGCATCGCCCAGGCCCGTGCTGCCCCGAGTAGGGCCAGACCCGCTCGGGGTGATAAGCCTACCTGGATATCAGGATGTTGGCGGGTAGCTCGTAGCAGAGCCTGCAGATAGTCGAGCAGTGGGGGATTGGCCACGATGGTATGGCATTCACGACGCAGTTCTATGATTTGCAACGAATCAAGCAGGGGTTGCAGCGTGCTTAGCAAGTGGTGGCGGTCTTCGCCCTGGAGTAGGGCCCGTTCGGCCTTGGAACTGGGGTAACCCAGGACAATGCGCATCAGAAAACGATCGAGTTGCGAGCTGGGCAATGGGAAGGTGCCCACCAGATCCAGAGGGTTTTGGGTGGCGATGACTATGAAGGTCTCAGGCAGGGGGCGGGTTTCGCCGTCGACGCTGACCTGGCTTTCAGCCATGGCCTCCAGTAAAGCACTCTGTACCTTGGGGGTGCCACGGTTAATTTCATCAGCCAGTAGTAGTTCGGTAAAAAGTGGACCTGGATGAAAGCGAAAATCGTTACGATCACGCTCGTAAACGCTGACCCCGATGATGTCGCTGGGCATCAGATCACTGGTGAATTGCACACGCTGGAAGTGCAGCCCGGTACTGGCTGCAAGGGCATGCGCCAGGGTCGTTTTGCCCACCCCGGGCAAGTCTTCCAGCAATAGGTGCCCACCGGCCAGTAGGCAGGTGTAGGCCAGGCGTACCTGATGTGCTTTGCCCAGCAGAATGGAGTTGACCTGAGCCATTGCCTGGGCTAGCTGGGTGCGGGGGTTATCAGGAGTATTTACAAGAACTTTCGACATGGTAAAACCTGGTCAGTGATACGGCTCAAGGCACGCTGGCACG
>CAYOLM010000307.1:0-2212 GCA_964404785.1 uncultured Mizugakiibacter sp. | reverse complement strand
AGCGCAGTCGGCGGGCTGCATCTTCGTTGTACAGCCGATAGTTGGATGCCGTGCGCCGACTTGGCGCAATCAGCCCGAGGCGCTCGTAATACCGCAGCGTTTCCGCCGCAAGTCCTTCACGTCGCGCTATCACTCCGATCGTCATTCCACCTTGCATAATCTAGCCCTCGTTTGCTAAAACGAGCCTAGTATAAACCCTACACATAACTATAAAGTCAAGGACTTTTTTGATCATTCTTTCTGCTGCAATCAGGCCATTCAAGTTGCCAACATTCGCCCAAGCCCCAAGCTGAACCCTGGGTGCCAACTGGCATGCTGGCTCAATCCACGGGAGCCACGTACACTGCCGCTCTGCTTCTCATTGACCCCTTGCCGATTCCCTTCCTCCTGGTCATTCTCCCCAGGCAACGATTCTGGGCCGGTGACATCACCGGGACAGCCGGACAACCGCGACCATGACCACACACCCGCAGCCCACCCCTTCTCGCCAGCATGCCAGTCCCAAGGCACTGCTTTCGCTGTGGCCGTATGTACGCCCCCACCGTGGACTGGCCATCAGCTGGATGGTTTTCCTGGCATTGTCCTCAAGCGCTACTCTGGCGTTGCCTTATGGAGTGCGTTTGATCATCGATCACGGCTTCAGCCAAGGTGCCGGGGCCGCGCTGAATCGTAGTTTCATGGTGCTATTCCTGATCGCTCTGGTACTCGCCCTGGCCACCTCAGGCCGATACTTCTGCATCACCCTGCTGGGCGAGCGCGCCGTAACCTCTTTGCGGCAACGTTTGTACTCGCACCTGATTGGCCAGGATGTGGCCTTCTTCGAGAGGCTGCGGGTCGGCGAAGTGATCTCGCGGCTGGGTACCGACACGACTGTGGTTCAGGACATGCTGGGCTCCGGGGTTTCGGTAGCCTTGCGAAGCGCAGTAACTCTGCTCGGATCGGCCGTATTAATGACCTGGACGAGTCCACGCCTGGCAGGTCTCACGGCACTCGTTATCCCTGGTGTAATCCTGCCGATTGCCCTGTTTGGCCGAAAATTGCAAAGACTATCGAGAAGCAATCAGGACCGCATCGCAGATTCAGCGGCTATCGCCAACGAGACCCTCAATGCCGTGAGCACGGTCAAGGCCTACACCCGTGAACAGGTTGAAAGCGAACGTTACAACGCTGCCGCCCAGAAAGCCCTGCACACGGCACAACAGCGCATCCGTATACGAGCAGGACTTACCGCTACCATCATCGTGCTGGTGTTCGGAGCCATTACCCTAGTGCTCTGGTCGGGTGCCCGGGATGTGGTAGCCGGCAATCTGGCAGTCGGCATTCTCGGCCAGTTCGTTCTCTATGCCGTATTCGCCGCTGGTGCGGTAGCGGCCCTGGGCGAAACCTGGGGTGAAGTGCTGCGCGCAGCAGGGGCTATGGGCCGTATTGATGAGCTGTTTACCGAACAACCGGTTATTGTCGCCCCCGCCACAGTGAAACCTACCCCACAGCGAGTTCGTGGTGAGATCGTTTTCGAGAATATCGAGTTCTGTTATCCCTCGCGACCTGACACTCCGTCCCTGATGAACTTCAGCCTGCATATCCGACCGGGTGAAAGGGTCGCCCTGGTTGGACCATCCGGTGCCGGCAAGAGTACGGTTTTGCACTTGCTGCTGCGTTTTTATGACCCTCAGCATGGCCGCATCCTGCTGGATGGTACCGACCTGCGCGAATGGGATCCGCTGGAACTACGGCGTCATCTGGCACTGGTGCCACAAGAGCCGGTCCTGTTTCACACCAGTGCGGCGGACAACATCCGCTTCGGTCGAATCGCAGCCAACCAAGCTGAGATCGAGGCCGCAGCCGCAGCGGCCGAAGCTGCAGAATTTATCCGCTCCCTACCCCAGGGTTATGCGATGCCACTGGGCGAACGTGGGGTACGCCTTTCAGGTGGGCAAAAACAGCGCATTGCAATCGCCCGGGCACTGCTGAAAGATGCACCGGTGTTACTGCTTGATGAGGCCACATCCAGCCTGGATGCACAATCGGAGGCGGCCATCCAGGCGGCTCTCGCCCGGCTGGAACAAGACCGCACCACCTTGGTGATTGCCCACCGTCTGGCGACTGTGCAGCGCGCCGATCGCATCGTGGTCATGGATGTCGGCCACATTATTGCCGAGGGTCGCCACGAAGAGCTACTACAAAGCGACGGGCTGTATGCAGAACTGGCCAG
>CAYOLM010000306.1:0-2223 GCA_964404785.1 uncultured Mizugakiibacter sp. | reverse complement strand
GCATTAAGGAACCAATCGGCCCATTGATATGCGCCACTAGAAATGTACCGGGCTGACCAGCGTCGGCGTTCCAAACTCGACCAGGTGGGCACCTGATTTGACGAAGTAGCGAGACCAGAACCGTTTTAGCGCCATCAGAACAAGAGGGTTCCTGTAGCCTTCACGCTGGTTCCGGGTTCCATGTCTGGCTGGCGGCAGGTATGCGCCACCGAGGACATAGACTCTGGCACTACCAAATTTCGCGAGGAGATTGTCTTTTTTGACCTTCGACATTTCGACGTTAACATTCAACCTCCTGATAGAGTTGTGAGCATAAAATGAGGTTACGGTGGAGTTCTCCACGCCATCGGAGACCAGGAAGAGCAGTTTTTGTTTTGCGTGATCGTTTCTGATGGTGGCGGCGACAGTCTTGAGAGCCATTAGAATGTCGGAGTGATCTAGGCTGCTCGTGCCGCCAGCCATCGCGGTATAGGCAGTTTTAAGTGCAAGGTTCCTCGCATATGCTTTCTGATTCTTCATGCAAGTCCGAAAACTCTGCAAGCGGGTCATCACGACATCGCCGACATGGTCTGGCGGAATCGGACTTTCGATGATCCCGGTTTTCAGCACCTGAAGATAGCGCCCCTGAGAGAAGGCCGAAAAATCTGCAACAACAAATTTTGTCCCCGGATCCAGTACGGGCAGCATATTGTTCAGGACTGACTTTTTCAAGGTTGCATCGAGCTGCACCGTTTGATCGATCAAGACATATACGAGTTTATCGTAAGATGTCGAGAAAGGCGTTATATAGTTGGCTTTGTAGCAGCTTGGCACCGCATTTTCGGTTCCCGCCAACGCCGTGCCAGCGGCTAAAAACAGCAGAGAAGCACACGCGAACCCGAGACCTGGCTTGTGTAATTTACCCATCGGGTCAGTCTCCTCCCAGCAGCTTTTTTTCGAGCTTTGCCCGTGCCTCTCGACGTTGTTCCTCCTCACTCAAGCGCGCCTGCTCCTCACCCTTCAGGTACTTGATCGCTTCATTCAACTTATTTCGCCTCTGCTCGGAGCCGTCGGCGGCATACTTAAGTAACTTGGATCGCATCTTCTCGTCCTTTTCGTCGAATATCTTTCTTGCCTCATGCATGAGGCTCTCCATCGATGCGGAATCGGCAGGCGCAGCATCGACAGGCGCAGCATCGACAGGTGCAGCCGTACTCTGTGGTGCAGAGGGACTCTCATTCTCAAGCTGCTGCTTCTGGTAATATTCGTAGCAGCTCATGGTGGCGGGATGCTTACCGTAATCGACGTTCTCGCACAGGCGTGTACGTAAGTATTCCAGTCGCTTCTGCGCGGTAGTGAACATGGGCATGATATATTTGTTCTTGAAGGCCCCGTAGCTACTTTCCCCCCGCGTGCGGTCATAAGCCATGCGTCCAGTCCCGACGAAGGAGTGCTTCAGCGAGTTGAGGAAACCCACCCCCTGAGTAAGAAGGTAGATGAGCGAGAGGATGGCGGTAGCGGCGATACCTTGGCTGAACTGTTCCCCGGTGATCTCGGTCTCCACATGCTTTCTTGCATTCTTCGAGGAACGGCTCACAGCAGAAGGCACCGTGTTGATCCCGGCCATGCCGGGGATGCTGGAAAATGGGTTGGCAGCGGAAGCGTTGCTACCCTGGACCTGCTCGGCGGTTTGTTTGGTTAACTGCGTCTTGATACCTTCGATGCGCATCCAGGCGACGAAGCTGAGCAGCGCGCAGAGTAACACCACAACGACGAAGACCCCGGTCAGGGAGCCACGGTCATGGGGGCCTTTAAGCACCCGGTTAGCGTAGCGGCTCTTGATGGTTTGGACAAGGCTCTTGCCGGGGATGACCTCGTCTTGACTCTGATCGGCACCGCAGGTAATGGGTTTGACTACGGTCATTAACTCGTCGCGGGTACGAGCCACCTTCCCGATATGGTTACGAATGGAGCCAAACTTGTACGCTTGTGCGCCGGCGAAGTGAGTCGCCAGCAGTAATCCAGCGGCCAGCGCTCCAGCGATGGCATAGCCAATCCAAAGCATTTGATTGCCCGTGATCTCGCTGGCCATAAACGGGGCGATGAGAAGGCCGGTGCCTGCCGCCTCCGCTAGGGTGAGAATCACAAGCAGTACCCACATCCAGGTCGAGGTGGGGGTAATGTCCGACTGGTCGGTCAGTTCGAGGTATTCCTCTGCGCGCGTGAAATCCTGTTCGCTGGTAA
>CAYOLM010000305.1:0-2225 GCA_964404785.1 uncultured Mizugakiibacter sp. | reverse complement strand
CAGCGCCTGAGCTTATTTCCCGTCGAGATGTCGGTCGTTCATTGCCAGTTATCCAGACTGCGTGCGATCTGCTCACAGCCCCGGTCAAAGGCGCTTTGCCAAGCTTGGCCGGATTGGTCATGTTGTGGACGCAGACACCGTAATTGCACGGCATATCCGTTCTTGAAGTAATACCGTTCGTAGTAGCGCATGCGCAGCCCGTTTTCTTGTGCGTGGTAGACAAAACGACGAGAATTCTGACGCTTGCCTGCCTTATAGCCTGGCAGTTTATGGCTTTTGCGAGCCCGGACTTTGACCCAGGAACGGAATTTGGCGATGTCGGCCACCTGCTGTGCAGTCACCGTAGCTCGCGATAGAACCCGCTTTCCGCTGGGTGATACATCCGGCACCTGGAAGGCGATGAATTGTGGATCCCCCTGCATCTGCTCCATGATCATCGGCCAGTTGTCGGGTACAGAAAAGTGGACTTCACCGCTTCCCAGCGTATAGCTCGTGGCCAGTGCCGGAACGGAAACCAAGGCCAGCAGAGCATAGAGCAGGCCGGTAGTAAGGCGGGGATGGTAGGTCATGGTGATCCTGGTCGGCTCGGAGTCGGTTCAGTGTAACGCTTCGCCAGGTACTTTCTGGAGTCGCTAGGCCGGGTTTTCTGCGCTACCGCACTTTCTCTCCTTGCCCGAGAGGGGCGCCCCGTATATGGCCATGGCTGTGCGCAGGCTGGGTGCGTACGATAATAGCCACCCCAATGCTCGCGTCGCCGGGTTGGAACGATCAACCCGGCCAGAGAACCGAACTCAGGCCCGTCCGGCGTATGCCCCATTCAGTGTGTTGACCAGAATCTTGTCGTCGATCCCTATGTAATCGGGTACCTGCACTTCGATGCCGGTTTCCAGACGGGCTGGCTTGGAGCGGCGGGTTGCGCTGCCACCCTTTAGTGCGGGTGCAGTGTCGATGACACTCAGCTTGACCGTGGTTGGGACTTGCAGCGCCACCGGTTGATCATCAATCAGTTGTATAAAACAGTCTTCCAGGCCAGCAGAAATATATCCGGCATGGTCACCGACAATCCCTGGACTCAGCAGGTATTGATTGTAGTTTTCAGCATCCATGAACACCAAGGTTTCGCCATCCTGGTAGGAAAATTCTGCTTGGCGGCGAGTCAGTTCGATTTCCTTGAGTTCGTCGTCAGCACGCAGACTGAGGTTGAACTTGTTGTTACCCGGCACGCTGTAGAGGATGAACCGAAAAGTGACATTGCCACCTCGCGCAGTTGGTGTACTCCGGTCAATATCACGTACCTGATAGATCGTACTGTGGTATTCGACTACCGTTCCGCGCTTGATCTCGGCGGCTCGCATATGGGTTACCTCGGAATGGAATAAACGGAGCGGGAGTAAATAGAAAATTATTTTGGAGCCAGGCGAATGGCCCCATCGATACGGATCACGCTGCCATTCAGATAGCCATTCTGCAGAATGAAGGCGACCGTCTCGGCAAACTCTTCAGGTTTGCCCAATCGTGAGGGAAAGGGTACCTGCGCGCACAACGACTGGTAAACCTGCTCAGGCATTCCGTCGACCATGGGCGTATGGAATACTCCGGGGGCTATCGTCATCACACGCACCCCAATACGGGCAAACTCACGAGCCATGGGCAAGGTCATCCCCACCAGGCCACCTTTTGAGGCGGAGTAGGCGGCTTGACCAATCTGCCCTTCAAAAGCAGCAATTGAGGCTGTATTGACGATGACCCCGCGTTCACCATCAGCACCGGGATCATTATTCTGCATGTGTTCGGCAGCAGTCTTGGCGACGTTGAAAGATCCGATCAGGTTGACTTCGACAGTACCTGCAAATTTCGCCAGTAGCATCGGACCTTGCTTGCCAAGAATACGTCCTGCACCAAGAATTCCTGCACAATTGATCGCCGCATTCAGGCCACCCATCTTGGTAGCGGCCTCACGCACATGAGTGCTGACCTGCTCTTCATTGCTTACATTGGTATGAAAAAAACATGCCTGGTTACCCAATTTAGCCAGCGCAATCTCGGCATGCTCAGCATTGATATCGAACAATGCGACCCGGGCACCGTGATCCACCAGATGTTGCGCTACGGCGAAACCCAGGCCGGATGCGCCACCGGTTATAACGGCTTTGGTCTGCTCAAGCTGCATGATCATTCTCCGCAAGTACAAACGCCAAGTTTACCTCGACCTATAACTTCTGCGC
>CAYOLM010000304.1:0-2225 GCA_964404785.1 uncultured Mizugakiibacter sp. | reverse complement strand
CGTTGGTTGGATCAGGATGGTCGGGATCGTTTGCGTGCCGCTATGGAACAGCATCCAAGTTTGCGTACGGTGATCGAATACCGGCAGCGTTTTGTCGCCTTGCTTGAGCAGCGCTCACCGGAGCAGGCTCTCAAAGCCTTGCAGGAGTGGGTGCATGACGCCGAATGCAGTGGTATTACGACTTTGCAGCAGTTTGCTCAACGCATCAAGGGTTACGCAATCTACACGGTTTAAGCGTGGGCGGGGTTGAGCCGGGTGTGGGCCGTTGGGCTCAGCGCTCGGAATGCCCAGCACCATCATTACCACCACGGCTAAACAGCCCTGGCTTGATCAGGTTTAAAAAATCGCGAGCTTCAGTTTGTAGAACCTTACCTTTGCGCATCACCACACCGTAGCTGCGCGAAGGAAAATAGGCCTTTAGATTGCGTGTAACTAGTCGCTCGCGGTCGGCCTCGACCAAGCAGATCGAGGTGACGATAGAAATCCCCAGACCACTGGCTACGTAGGCCTTAATGACATCCCAGCCACCCACCTCGATAGCCACCGTATACGGTATCCGGTGTTGATGAAACACCATATCGACCAGACGATAGGTACTTAAACGCTCCGGTGGCAGGATCAGGCCGTAGGGTGAAAGATCCTCCAGGCCGGGATTGGCGTGCGCGGCGAGAGGGTGACCCAGCGGCATGATCAGCAGTGGATCGAAGTGGTACACCGGCGCGTAAACCAGATCATGCGGCACGTCCAGCATTGAGCCGACTGCAAAATCGACTTTATCCTCACGCAGCAATTTCAGGCCGTCACGTCCGGTTACGTTGGCCAAGTTGAGATGAACTTTCGGGTAACGCTCCCGATACCTGGATAACAGGGGTGGTAGCAGGTATTGCAAAGTCGAAGTTCCAGCGGCGATATGCAGCGTGCTGGAGCCCTGCCCGGCTACCCGCGCCAGAAAGTCCTGATCGATGCCGTTCATGCGCTCGATCAGCGGGCGCGCCAGTTCATACAAGATTTCTCCGGCACCGGTCAGGGTGACACGGCGGCGGGTACGCAACAGCAGGGTTTTGCCAAGATCTCTTTCCAGTGCCTTGATCATCAGGCTGACCGTGGATTGTGAGACGAACATAGCTTCTGCGGCACGGGTCAGAGTACCCAGCTTGACGGTATGTACGAAGGCCCGTAGTTGGCTGAGGCGCTTACCTTTGTAGTAAAAACGAAGGGGTTCGGTAGGCATAAGTTGCTTCGAAGAAGTTTTTTTAATCATGAAATCAGTCATTTGGTATGTTATTTAACAATGCTAATTATAGGTATTGAAAGATTGTCTTTGTCAAGGCATATAGATATGGAATAGCTTGACAGCAGACGCAAAAGTTGGAGAGAGTGATGGCTGCGGTTCTTGATAGGTACTCGATGGCCTCATCTGGCAAGCTGGAGGTCGCTGCGTCGAGCGGTGATCTCTTACCGCCGGCACTGGTCGAATTGCTGGAAAAATTGCACCAGAACTTCGAGCCCGCTCGGCGCGAGCGGCTGAGGGCGCGGCGACAGCGGCAGCAGGCCTACGATACCGGTAGGTTACCGGAGTTTCGTACCGATACCGCCTCGATTCGTGCCGGCCACTGGCGGGTAGCAAAACTGCCTGAGGCGGTGCGCGATCGACGCGTTGAAATCACCGGGCCAGTAGAGCGCAAGATAGTGATCAACGCGCTTAATTCGGGGGCCCGCGTGTTCATGGCCGACTTCGAGGATTCGCTCAGCCCAGTATGGGAAAAAATTCTCGATGGCCAACGCAATCTGATTGATGCTGTCCACGGCGATATTCGCTATGTGTCAGCAGATGGCCGTGAATACCAACTTGATCCCAATCCGGCGGTACTCATGGTTCGCCCGCGCGGTTTGCATCTTCCCGAACGTCATGTACAGATTGATGGCCAGTCCTTCTCGGCAGCCCTGTTCGATGCCGCAGTGTTTCTGTATTGGAATGCCAAGGTCTTACTGGCGAAGCAGCGAGGACCCTATCTCTATCTACCCAAACTTGAGGCCATGGAAGAGGCCCGGTGGTGGAACGAGGTGTTGGCTTGTATTGAAAACACCCTGGATCTGCCCAGACATTGCATCAAGGTGACGGTGTTGATTGAGACCTTGCCCGCCGCCTTCGAAATGGATGAAATCCTGTACGCCCTGCGTGACCGCATACTAGGCCTGAATTGTGGCCGCTGGGACTACATTTT
>CAYOLM010000303.1:0-2231 GCA_964404785.1 uncultured Mizugakiibacter sp. | reverse complement strand
TTCTTGAGGAGGGGAATATCACCGTTCCGGCGACACGCCTCTCTGACGGTACGCTGCGCTATCTCTGCCTCCTGGCCATCCTCTGCCATCCGAAGCCACCGCCCCTGGTTTGCATAGAGGAGCCGGAGCTGGGGTTGCACCCTGACATCCTGCCTACATTGGGCGAGCTTCTGCGTGATGCGTCCGAGCGTTGCCAATTGATCGTCACCACCCATTCAGATGTGCTGGTGGATGCACTGACAGATACGCCGGAGAGCGTGATCGTCTGTGAGAAGCACGAGGGCCAGACCGAATTGCATCGGTTGAGCAAGGATGAGCTTTCCGACTGGCTGGAGCGTTACAGCCTCGGCGAGCTATGGCGCAAAGGCGAGCTGGGGGGCAATCGCTGGTGAGGATCAAGGTCTATGTTGAGGGTGGAGGCAATACCCGCCGCCAACAATCGGGATGCCGCCAAGGGTTTCGCACATTCTTGCAAAAGGCAGGCGTGAGAGACAGAAGCTTTAGTGTTCATGCGTGCGGCGGTCGGCAAGTTGCCTACGATGATTTTTGTATAGCGTTAAAAAATGCAGCGGATGACGAGTTCATCGTCCTGCTAGTCGATAGTGAAGCAGCAGTGGCTGCGCCTGATGATCCTTGGCCGCACCTCAAAGCTCGCGATAACTGGGACAAGCCGGCGACTGCCACGGATGATAATGTTCATTTGATGGTGTGGTGCATGGAAGCCTGGTTTATCGCGGATCGTGAAACCCTGGCTGCATTCTTTGGTCAGCAATTCAACGCAAACGCGTTGCCCGCCCGCAATGATGTAGAAAATATATCAAAACCAGACCTTTACACCGGGCTCGAAAATGCGACTCGACTCTGTGAGAAGAAGGGAAAGTATGGCAAGGGCCGGCATTCCTTCGACATTCTCGCGCAGATAGCCCCGACCAAGGTGATGGCTGCCTCACCCTATGCCCAGCGGCTCATCGACACGCTGCGGGAGAAGGCATAGGACTACATGATGAAAACGCTGGCCTCCAATCTCAGAAAACAGCTCGAACGAACAGTCATCGAAGCCCGTGATGTGGCCGAGGCTGGCGCTCGAATTGCCCTGGAGGCGCTCGCTGTGCAGCACCATGAGCCCTACGGACACATGGATACAGGGCAGCGTACTCTGCGTCGGCGGCTGCGTGTACATGCCCGCCAGTTAGGTGATCGTGTTGATACCCGCTCGGGGAGTCACGGCATCGATCATCTGGTGCATGAGTGTGCCTACGAGCATTGGCATGGCATGCTGTTTGCCCGTTTCCTTGCCGAGAACCATCTGCTGATCGAACCGGATATGGGTATCGCCATTTCACTGGACGAGTGCGAGGAGTTGGCGAAGGAGGAAGGCGTTGACAAATGGCAGTTCGCCGCGCGTTTTGCTCATTACATGCTCCCGCAGGTATTTCGACCCGATCATCCGGTATTCGAGGTTCAGTTCGCACGGGAACATCGTTTGAAGCTGGAAGGATTGGTGGAGGATCTACCGGCTGGGGTATTCGTGGCGACGGACTCACTAGGCTGGGTATACCAGTTTTGGCAGTCCAAGAAGAAGGATGAGGTGAACCGTTCCGAAGTCAAAATCGGTGCGGATGAATTGCCCGCCGTGACCCAGCTCTTTACCGAGCCCTATATGGTGCAATTCCTGCTGCATAACTCGCTTGGCGCTTGGTGGATCAGTCGGCATCCCGACAAGCCCTGTCCCGTCAACCTGACCTATCTGCGCGCGACCGACGAAGGCATACCGGCCGCCGGCGGTTTTGAGGGCTGGCCTGACGAACTCTCTGCATTCCGCCTGCTCGACCCCTGTTGCGGTTCGGGGCATTTCCTGGTCGCCGCCTTCCTGATGCTGGTGCCCATGCGCATGGCGCTGGAGGGTCTGAACGCCACGGAGGCCGTGGATGCGGTACTACGCGACAACCTGCACGGCCTGGAGCTGGATCAGCGTTGCGTTGCTATAGCGGCCTTCGCGCTCGCCCTGGAGGCCTGGCGCTATCCCGATGCCGGTGACTATCGCCCACTCCCAAAGTTCAACCTGGCCTGGTGCGGCCAGCCGGTTATGTTCAGGGATGAACGGTATGCCGCAGGCGCAGGAAGCGCAGGAGCGGTGACCGGCAAGCGCGAGCAGTGGTTGGCGTTGGCAGAAGGCGACGAGCACCTCGAGGCCGGGATGGCCGCGTTGTACGACACCTTCCGGGATGCGC
>CAYOLM010000302.1:0-2242 GCA_964404785.1 uncultured Mizugakiibacter sp. | reverse complement strand
AAACGTAGCGATAACAGCGGTGAACTGCCGGGATTGCAATCGGTCGCTACAGCCATGGACACACCTTGGTGGCGCAGCTCTGCGATGGGTGGCAGCCGGTCTGCGTGCAGACATAGAAAAGCCCCGGGCAGCAACACCGCCGTGGCCCCGCTTACGGCCATGGCGCGGACACCATCAGCGTTGCTGTATTCGATATGGTCAGCCGACAGACCTTGGTAATCAGCCAGCAATTTCGCCCCACCCAGGTCGCTGAGTTGGTCGGCATGCAGTTTCACCGGCAATCCCAGCCGGACGGCGGCGGCAAACACCCGCCGCACCTGCGCTGGGTTGAATCCGATGCCCTCACAAAAAGCATCTACCGCATCCACCAAACCCTCTTCTGCGAGTCGGGGTAACCACCTGCAAACCTCATCAATATAGGCATCGGCTTGTCCGGCAAACTCCTCTGGCAAGGCGTGCGCAGCCAGGCAGGTGAGATAAACATCGATGCCGAGTTCACGTCCCAGCCGACGTGCCGCACGCAGCATCTTGCGTTCATCTTCGAAGCGCAGGCCATAGCCTGATTTGATCTCCAGCGTGGTGACCCCGTCGGCAAGCAGGGCGCGAGCACGTGGCAATGCCGAGGCCAGCAAGTGGTCCTCGCTGGCTTCGCGGGTGGCCTGTACTGTGGCAAGGATGCCTCCGCCCTCACCGGCGATCGTCTGGTAACTCACCCCCTGCAGGCGGCGTTCAAACTCACCAGCACGGGAGCCGGCGAAGACGATGTGAGTATGGCAATCGATGAACCCGGGGGTTACCAGCATGTCTTGGGCATCGATGGCCGTGTCTTGCAACGCTTGCCAGCGGGCCGGCAAGTCACGTTCCCTGCCCACCCAAGCCAACAGCCCGTTCTCCCAGACCAACGCAGCGTTCTCAATCGGTCTCCATTGCGGTCCATCAAGGGTAAGCAGGCGGGCTCGTCTGAGCATCCCGTGGCCATGCTGGGTACTAAGAAACTGCACAGAATTCATGATGGTTTCTCCTCAGAACTCCTGGCGGCATGATCCGCCGCATGTTGCTCAAGGATACGGTCGGCGAAAGCCCGGTAAACCGGTACCTTGCAAACCAGTGCCGATGAGGCGCGAGCCAGCAGACACACCGCCAGAATCGGTAATACCATACCCTGGTTGTTGGTCAGCTCCATAGAGATCACCGAAGCGGTCAATGGCGTTTGGGTAACCCCTGCCAGGTAACCTGCCATACCCAGTACCATGATCGTGGAGGGCTCCAGGTGTGGAAACAAGCCAGCCAGATTCTGGCCGATACCGGTACCTACGGCTAGTGCTGGAGAGAACAGGCCACCAGGAATACCGGCCCAGTAAGAAACCACATTGGCCAGCAGTTTGAACCCACCGAAACTCATGTCAGCACCGGAAGGAGTGCCTTGCAACAAGGCCCGCGCCTGGTCATAACCTGAGCCGTACACCGCCCCATGACTGGAAAGACCGAGGGCCACCAGCGCCAAGCCGCAGGCCAGTGCGAAAGCTATGGGGAAACGCTCGCGGATGCGCCCGATCCAGCGCAGCGGGGCAATACCATCAAGCAAAATCAGGCGTGCAAAAATACCGCCGAGCAGCCCTCCAACGATGCCAAAAAGCACCACGGCGATCCAACCCTCGCCCAGAGGCAAGCTGGCCTGCACGGTACCGAAATAGGTGTAATCACCGAGTAATCCGAGTGATACCAAGCCTGAGAAAAATACGGCAGTAATAATGATGCCACTGACCCGGTGCTCGAAGGCCCCGGCAATCTCCTCGATTGCAAAAACCACCCCGGCCAGCGGGGTGTTGAAGGCAGCCGCCAGACCGGCACCGCCACCAGCCAGGATAAAGCGAGCCGCCGCCTTGGGATCGTCAAAACCAAAGCGTCGGCCGACTGCATACATGATGCCCGCGGCGACATGCACGGTGGGGCCTTCGCGACCAATCGAAGCACCTACCGCAAGGCCTCCAATGGTCAGCAGCATTTTTGCCAAAACTACCGGCATGCCCAACAAGCGCAGGTGAAAAGATTTCTCAGGAACATCAACTGAGGCAATGACTTCGGGGATGCCGCTACCACGTGCGCCGCGCAGCTTGTCTGAGGTGATCCAGGCGAACAGGGCGAAAGCCGGGGGAGTGATCAGCAAGGCGATCCAGGCCCGTCCGGTGATCATCCAGACGAAGAAGTCGTAGGCCCAGGTTGTCGTCTTGACGAAAAATAC
>CAYOLM010000301.1:0-2250 GCA_964404785.1 uncultured Mizugakiibacter sp. | reverse complement strand
ACTTCGAGTACGTGTATAGCGTGGGTCATGGCAAAAATCCGATCCGGGCATCCGCACAAGATGGCGGCAAATTTACCGGTTCACAAGTCTGCTAACCAAAGCACAGCGGAAAGCGGGAGCGGAATACTGGCAAAGTTTGGCTGGCAACTTTGATGCATGGCTAAAAACCCTAGCCGAGATTAGACCAGCGGGGTTCGCTTGGCCCGTTCTGGTCAATCATGGCCGGTAGGTATTGGCGCCCATGTTGCACTGCGATACGCTGCGTACCAGCACTTTAGTAAAAAAGAAGAACTCATCATGCAGGAAACATACGATCCCCGCACCGTGGAGTCCGTCGCCCAGCAGTACTGGATCGATAGCCATGCCTTCGAGGTTAAGGAACAACCGGGCAAAACCAAGTTTTATTGCCTGAGCATGCTGCCCTATCCTTCCGGTGCCCTACACATGGGGCATGTGCGCAACTACACCATCGGCGACGTGATCAGTCGCTACCAGCGTATGCAGGGCCACAATGTTCTACAGCCTATGGGTTGGGATGCATTCGGTCTGCCTGCCGAAAATGCTGCCATCCAGAATCGTACTGCGCCGGCAAGCTGGAGTTACCGCAATATCGAACATATGCGGGAGCAATTGCGAGCTATGGGTTATGCCATCGATTGGTCCCGTGAGTTCGCGACCTGCCGTCCGGATTACTACGTGCATGAGCAGCGTATGTTCACCCGCTTGCTCAAGAAAGGTTTGGCCTATCGTAAAAACAGCGTGGTCAACTGGGATCCGGTTGATCAGACGGTGCTAGCTAATGAACAGGTTATTGATGGCTGTGGCTGGCGTTCGGGAGCCTTGGTCGAAAAGCGCGAGATTCCGCAGTGGTTTCTGAAAATCACTGATTACGCCGCAGAACTCTTGCAGGGGCTGGAGCATTTGCCGGGCTGGCCGGAGGCGGTGAAGACGATGCAGCGCAACTGGATCGGCCGCTCCGAAGGACTGGAAATCGACTTTGCCGTGGAAGGTGAGACCGAGGCACTCAGGGTATTCACCACTCGGCCCGATACCCTGATGGGGGTGACCTTCATGTCCATTGCTGCTGAGCATCCGCTGGCTAAAAAAGCGGCCCAGGAGCAGCCGGAATTGGCGGCATTCATTGAGGCATGTGGCCATGGCAGCACCTCACAGGCGGATAGGGATACCCAGGAAAAACGTGGCATGTTTACCGGACTATATGCTTTGCATCCGGTTACCGGTGAGACTATAGAAATCTGGGTCGCTAACTTTGTGTTGATGGGTTACGGCACCGGGGCGGTGATGGCGGTACCTGGACACGACAGCCGTGATTGGGAATTTGCACAGCGCTACAACTTGCCGATACGAATGGTGATTGTGAACCGTGAAGTCCTCGATGCCTTATTGGAGATTGGTCACGATTTGTCGCAGGGGCTGGGGATAACTCCACTACAGCAGGCTTTGACCGGCGGCAATCGCGATCTTTACGAGCCTTCGGCTGCGCTGGATGTATTGGCTGATTTCGAGCGCTCGATCCAGGAGAACGGTGCCATGACCGAGTACGGCTGGTGTGTCAATTCCGGTGAGATGGATGGCATGGAATACACCGAGGCTTTTGCGGTGATGGCCCAGCGCTTGGAACATATCGGTCGGGGGCGTCGCAAGGTGAACTATCGCCTGCGGGACTGGGGGGTGAGTCGGCAGCGCTACTGGGGGTGCCCGATTCCGGTGGTTTATTGTCCGCAATGCGGAGCCGTGCCGGTACCGGATGATCAGTTGCCGGTCTTACTGCCTGAAGATGTTGCGTTTAGTGGAGTGCAATCGCCGCTCAAGGCCGATCCGGAATGGTGCAAAACATCCTGTCCGATATGCGGTGGCTCGGCTAAACGTGAAACGGACACTTTCGATACGTTCATGGAATCCAGCTGGTATTACGCTCGCTATACCAGTCCCGGTGCAAGCGCTCAGGTCGATGAGCGGGCTGGGTACTGGTTGCCGGTTGATCAGTACATTGGCGGCATCGAACATGCGATTTTACATCTTTTGTATTTCCGTTTTTATCACAAACTTATGCGGGATGAGGGTCTAGTGCATACGGATGAGCCGGTTATCAATCTGCTGTGTCAGGGCATGGTAATTGCGGAGACGTTCTACCGTAAAGGTACAGATGGCGCAAAGACCTGGATCAATCCTAGCGAGGTCGATATGCGGCGCGACGAGCACGGGCGGGTCGTCGGCGCTGTGCTCAAG
>CAYOLM010000300.1:0-2253 GCA_964404785.1 uncultured Mizugakiibacter sp. | reverse complement strand
GATTGAATAATGGATGAATCGATGTGAGCAGTACGTAAACCGAACGCAAAAAAAACCGGAGTCGGCCAAAGGTTCGAGGCTATTCTTGCAGGGTGCTGAGTGGGTTTTCAGGGTTCAGATGCCGCGATGCTTGCCTTGAAACGGGGTAAAAAAACTCTGGATTCGTTGCATGTCTGCATCGGCATCGTTGCTGGTGTGCAGTAGTGGGCCGAAGCCAAGGGTTTTTTCCGGATAATGGAAATAGACCAACTGGATCGGAATCTCGGCATTGTGGGCGATATGCCAGAAGCCGGTTTTCCAGCGTTTGACCGGCTTGCGGGTACCTTCAGGAGTGATAGCCAGCCACAGTTTTTCATTATTGGCAAAATACTCGACCATCTGTTCGACCACACCCTTGGTGGCGTCGCGGCGGATCGAAATGCCACCCAGCCCACGTAGTGCGGGGCCCAGTGGCGTGGCAAACAGTTCGGCTTTGATCATGACCCCGATGCGCAGCCCCAATGTTATTTGAAACAGCATGCCCCAGACCCCGTCCCAGAACGAGGAATGCGGGGCGATGACCAGGATCAAGCGAGGTTCATCTGGAAGCTCGCCCTGTAGTTTCCAGCCGGCGCGCACGATGATCCAGCGACACAGGCGGCGCCAGCGATTCTGGGGGTACTGTGGCGCCAGCGGGGGTGGGGTTGCAGGTAGCTGAGCACTCATTCATCGCTCCTGGGAGGGCGGCGTAGCAGCTTGCGTGAGGCGCGACATTGTTTGGCCTGGACTCTACGCTGCATCGCATTACGACTCGGGCGGGTGGCAATGCGTGGTCGTGGTGGGTTCATTACCGCCAGGATCCATGTGGCAAGGCGTTGTCGCGCATCCTCACGATTGCGGGCCTGTTCGCGAAAACGGCGGGCCTGGATCACCATGATCCCGTTGCTATTCAGACGTCGGTCACGACCGGCCAATAACCGGGCGCGTACCGGTTCCGGCAGCGAAGGCGAACCGCTTACGTCGAAGCGCAGTTCTACCGCACTCTCGGTACGTTGTACATGTTGCCCACCAGGACCATCGGCACGTAGGAAACGCTCGACCAGTTCAGATTCGGGCAATTGCACGCAAGGATGAACAATAAGCATCGAAACCCACCACAGTGACGTCTGGATTCTAGCAGTCGTTCGCTAGGGTTCTGTAAGCATGCGCTTGCATCGGCGATGTGCCGTCCCCGAACACAGGTGCTCTTCAACCCGACAGGTGGTGACCGAGCAGAATGATTCCGGTGCCGATGACCGCAGCGGCCGCACCGAGCAGATCCCAGCGGTCGGGAGTTTGCCCTTCGGCCAGCCACAACCAGGCCAGTGAAGCGATGATGTAGATACCGCCGTAGGCGGCATAGGTGCGACCGGCGAGTGCAATATCAATACGGGTCAGTAGAAAGGCGAACAGTAGTAACGACAGGGTGCCCGGAAAGAGCCACCAGGCACTTCGCTGCAAGCGAAATACGGCCCACAGGGTAAAGCTTCCGGTGATCTCGAAGAACGCAGCGGCCAGATACAACAGCAGCGCGGGACCGATTGGGCGCAGGAGCATCATGGCTACGGCGGATCGAGCGGATAGCCAGCTTCGGTCCAGGCCTTGCGACCACCGACGAAATGATGGACGTGATGGTATCCGAGGGTTTCCAGCCGCTCCACGGAAAGACCCGCACGTTGGCACGTGGCACTGGCACAATAGACCACGATTACGGCTTCCTGGTCCGGCAGGACAGCCGTTGCCCGGGCGAGAATATCGTCGGAAACGATGTGAATGGCACCTGGGAGGTGGCCACGGTCATAGCTGTTCTGAGGCAGCGTATCCAGCAGCACGAATGCCTGTTTCTGGGTCTGCCAGTCACGCAATGTAGTCGCGTCGATGGTTTTGCTCATGGAGGTACTCCGAGAGGTAAATGGTGCCGGTACCGGGAAGGATTACCAGGGCAAGCTTAGGGTTAGGGAATTCTGCCTGAAGATTTTTCTGGATGTTGGCGGCTGCGCAGCCCGGATCATGGTCGTGGAGCTTCGCAATGTCTGCTGTGCCCGGGGATGGAACAGGTTGACGCCTGACTACGACAGCAATTTTCGGTCAGATAGTCGATTAGTGCGTTCATCGTGTCGATATCCGGTGCGTAGTAGATGTGTCGTCCAGCCGGGCGACGCTGGATGAGGCCGGCCTGTGTGAGTTCCTTTAGATGAAACGATAAGGTGGCATTGGCCAAGCCCAGCCGGTCAC
>CAYOLM010000299.1:0-2254 GCA_964404785.1 uncultured Mizugakiibacter sp. | reverse complement strand
TCAACTGCATCATGGTTGCGGTCATCACCGCAATACTGATGAGGATGCGCTCCCGAGTGGTGTATTGCGAACCGTCCACAGGCTCAGTGAATCTTCGCCGGCGACGCCGGTTGCGGGTCCGATCCATGCAGGGTATCGATACTGACCACGGCTGAGGTACCTACCCGTAATGGAAATTTGTCTACAACATCGAGGATCGCCACGCGCACCGGGACCCGTTGGGTAACCTTCACCCAGCTACCTGTGGCATTTTCAGGTGGCAGCAGGGAGAACGCCGAGCCGCTGGCCGGATTGATACTGACCACGCGGCCGCGAAATGTGTGCCCGCCATACATGTCTACGGTAATCGTGGCGTTCTCACCAGGCTGGATCCTGCCTAGATCGGTTTCCTTGAAATTGGCACTGACCCACCAAGAATGCTTGCAAACCAGAACAAAATTGGGCTGTCCCTGGACCACGTAATCACCGGGCCGCAATCTGAACTGGGAAATCTGAGCATCACAAGCGGCTATGACCTGGGTATAGCTCAGCCTGGTTTCAGTCAGTTTCAGGCGAGCTTGAGCCGCCTGAATTTGATGATTCTGAAGTCCCGATTTGCCCATCATCAACCTAGCTTGCGCAAGCCGTGCCGCACTGACCTGCAAGGTCGCTGCAGCAGCCCTGGCCGCATCCTCGGCGTTCTCCACCGTCTGCTGATTGGCAAATCCACGCTTGCTCAGACGCATCTGGCGCTCGGCCTTGCCCCGGGCATTAGCGGAAAGCACCTGTGCTTGTTGCACCTCCGCTCCAGCTGCAACCACGGCGGCGGAAAGCTGGGCGATGTCTTGCTGGGCCAGCCCGAGTTCCGCCCTGGCCGTGCGTACTTGCAGGCGATAGGTAGTGGGATCAATGGTGTACAGCAGCTGTCCTTTCAGCACATTTTCATGATCGTGCACCGACACAGCCAGTACGGAGCCTGATATACGTGGTGCCACCTGCACTGTATGCGCATAAACATAGGCATCGTCGGTCGATGGGTAATAGGTTGAGGTGTACCAGTACCTGCTGCCACCCAGGCCGAGTCCCAGAACAATGATGGCAATGACGATGTACCGGGCGACTCGTTTCATGCAAAAAATCCTTGGTTGATTGGCTTAACTTTATGATGACCGCACCCGCAACAAGCCTGGTACGGATCTGGCAGCCACATTCCTAGGTGAGTGGGTACACCTGGCATGAATGCAAGGTGGTTCAGTTTTTGCAGTATTTCGATCCCTGAGCGATACCTCCCTCATGGAGGGCGATAACTACTCGGGGGTTTTCATAGCAACTGGGCCCGCTGGCGAATATGGGTAAGAACCCGCTCACAACATTCGATATCTTCTGCGGCAAGACCTGTCAGGAGTTCCTGCCGAACCCGGGTAGCCGTTTGCATGATCTGCTGCGACAAATTACGTGCTTGTTGGGTGAGACTCACCGTATTACTGCGCCGGTCACCCTGAGTACAATTTCGTTGTACCCAGCCTTGCTGAACCAAGCGTTCGACCTGCAGACTCAAACTGGCTGGCCGAATACCAATACGCGTTGCCAGCTCCACCTGTTTCAAACCCCGGGAATGTTTGGAAAGATGCAGGAGAATCAGCCAGCGAGCCTGGCTCAGACCCAATGATTGCAGTCGTTGATCCAGTAATCCACGCCAGATCCGACCGGTTTCAGCTAGTTCGGCCCCCAGCTGTTCACCTGCAAGCCGGGGGCTACTCTTAGAAATATTCATGTTTAGGCTATTATATTCGATCAAACTATTAGCCTGCTAATTATAGAGCCTAGTCGATTGGATATCCAGGCATCCTCACAACAAATTTATTTTATTGCCGGCCTGGGCAAGCCGGTTTAAGAGCAGGGGACGGGCAATACGGGCTTGCTATGGCGACACTGCCAATGAGCTGAGTAAATCGCAGTGTCCAGCGCTATGGGGTGATAAATCAATCAATGCCCACCCCTACTGTCCTCACCTTTTCTACCAGCCAGTCGAGTAAAAGATCAGAGTAGTGCTGTTGATTCTCGCCTTCTGCATGCACACGGCGATGCCATTGACTAACCTCGCTATCGTCGAGACCTGCGCTTCTCAAGAACGCGGTCAACGGGCAATCAACATAAGGGTTAAGGATTCTTGTATGCGTATGCTGCCAGGCCCAATGGCGGCTCAAGGCCCCGGCAAAAGTAGTAATTTGCTGCTGATGAACCGGCAACTTAAACCCCTCGGCCCACTTTGGAA
>CAYOLM010000298.1:0-2267 GCA_964404785.1 uncultured Mizugakiibacter sp. | reverse complement strand
CGGGGGCAACCAGATGGGCCACGCCGGGAGCAAACCAGATACCCAGGGCCGTGACCACCATCAAAATGCCACCCAAAGTGCCAGCCGAACGGGCCACAAATTGGCGCAAGGCGGCCTCGTCGCCGCGCCTGCGTGCTTCGGTAAAAACCGGAATAAAAGCCAGCGAGAATGCCCCCTCAGCAAACAGACGACGCAGCAGATTAGGAATCCTGAAGGCCACCCAAAAGGCATCGGTCGCCGCATTGGCACCAAATACGCTGGCGATCACCACCTCACGAAGCAAACCCAACAATCGCGATAGAAAGGTCATTGAGCTGAAGGATGCCAGCCCACGCAGTAGACTCGGCGGCTTTACCTCCATGCCTTGCCCTTATGACATGGATTGACTTGCACAAGGGGGGTGCTCATAATTGCACTCTTTTTCATCATCCCCGCATTGGGAGTTCCATCTTGGCCAATATCAAGTCCGCGAAAAAACGTGCTCGTCAATCTGAAAAACGCCGCCTGCAAAATGCCAGCGCCCGTTCGATGGTACGTACCGCCATGAAGAAAGTTGTCAATGCTATTGAGGCCGGCGACAAGCAGGCTGCTCAAGCCGCTTACCAGGCTGCGGTACCGTTGATGGATCGTTATGCCGCCCGGGGTCTGATCCACCGCAACAAGGCAGCCCGTCATAAAAGTCGCCTGAATGCCCATATCATGGCGCTTGACTGAATCATTCCAGACATTTTTTCCAGACTGAAAAAAGCCGGTGAATGCCGGCTTTCTCTCGGGTCTGACGTAAGCAGCCAGCAACTGCGGTGTTGCTGTACACAGCGACGCACCAGCAACTATCAACGGCTGACCGGCACTCATCTCATTCGTCACGATCTGCAAAACGTGGATCCAGCTTGGTATCAGGTGAAGCTTCTTCGAGCTGCCTAATGCGTTCTTCATCGAAGTAGCTTTGCGCAGCCAGGCACACCTCACGAGTCCCCTCCCGGCTGACTGCTGAGATCACATACCAGGGTGCTTGCCATCCCAGCGCCTGCACGATGTCCTGGGCGCGCTGCTGGCGATCTTCTGCGGCAAGCAAATCAGCCTTGTTCAAGAGTAGCCAACGGGGCTTGTCCATCAACCCCGGATCGTATTGCCGCAATTCGGCTTCAATGGCCCGGACCTGTTGTACTGGGTCCGATCCGTCGATAGGTGCGATGTCTACCAGATGCAGCAAGAGCCGGGTGCGCGAGACGTGCTTGAGAAACTGCAAGCCCAGTCCCGCACCTTCTGCCGCCCCCTCGATCAAACCCGGTATGTCGGCGATGACAAAACTTCGATACGCTTCGATCCGGACCACTCCCAGATGGGGCTGCAAGGTCGTAAAGGGATAGTCAGCCACCCGCGGTGTAGCGGCGGATACCGCCCGAATAAAAGTTGATTTGCCGGCATTAGGAAAGCCAAGCAGCCCCACATCCGCCAACAGTTTCATCTCAAAATGGAGTTCTCTATCATCCCCAGGTGTACCCGGTGTGGCCCGGCGTGGGGCGCGATTAACCGAACTTTTGAAATTTATATTACCTCGGCCACCCCGGCCACCTTGGGCCACCTTCAAGCGCTGTCCGTGGTCAATGAGATCACCAATCAGCTCCCGCGTATCCTGGTTGACGACCATGGTTCCTATAGGCACCCGGATAACGCGGTCCTCACCGGAACGACCCGTCATCTGCTTACCCCGGCCGTCCTGTCCACGTGGTGCGCGAAAGATACGCTGATGGCGAAAATCCACCAGCGTGTTGAGATTTTCATCAGCCTCCAGCCAGACCGAACCTCCAGCGCCCCCGTCACCGCCGTCAGGCCCACCGAAGGGGATAAATTTCTCACGCCGAAAACTCACGCAACCATTGCCCCCATCACCAGCTTGCACACGTATGGTGGCTTCATCAACAAATTTCATGGATGGCTTCCAGGCTATGGCAAAGTATCGTCAGGCATTCTAATGCCAACCTATGAAAAACCCCGCACTAGGCGGGGTTGTTCTGCGTACTGCTGAACCCGTATCAGGCATTCGGAACAACATTGATAGTACGCCGACGTTTGGGACCTTTGATGGCAAATTCGATCGTTCCTGGCGTCAACGCGAACAGGGTATGATCACGTCCACAGCCGACTCCCGTGCCGGGATGGAACTGGGTACCGCGCTGCCGCACAATGATATTTCCAGGTTCTACCACCTGCCCGCCGTACAGCTTGACGCCAAGGTATTTGGGGTTGGAATCACGACCATTACG
>CAYOLM010000297.1:0-2268 GCA_964404785.1 uncultured Mizugakiibacter sp. | reverse complement strand
CCTGACATGCCTTTCTTGCCTTGCATCCCTGACATACCCTTCTCGCCCTTCTTGCTCATCATCCCTGACATACCTTTCTTGCCTTGCATCATCTTGCCCTGTGTCATCTGACTCGCTGCTGCTGCCGGATGTTTGGCCTGATCCTTTGGGGTAGTGGCCAACAGTACCGGGGCCATAGTGATTGAAGCGGCAAAAATACTCGCGATAATTACAGTTTTTGCTGTAGTGCTCATGGTCTCTCTCCTAATCTTGCGTGAATAAAACTCCCGACTCAACTGCCGGAATGATGAGAGCTTGGGTCAAGTGACCCGATACTCTGATTGCATTGGGTTCAAAATCTGTCAGCAGCGTGTTTCCGCACTCGTCCAAGTTGGTTCAAGCATGGCCAAGCAAGCTGTCGACAAAACGCCCACGATCAGCAAACTGTTATTGTGTCGTGTAAATCCGGGATGGGCCATCGGCAATAACATAAACTACGAAGGGTGCTGTTTTAGGACCCCCCATTTTTGGATTTTCCATACCCGGAGAGCCTGCAGGCATACCTGGCAAAGCTATACCACGAATCTTCGGACGCTCACGCAACATACGCTTAACGATATTGACCGGGACATGACCTTCGACCACGTACCCATCGACCAGCATGGTGTGACAGGCGGCCAAAGCCGGTGTTATTCCATTTTCCCGTTCGATCCGGGGCATTTCTCGAGTCGAGATTACCTTTACGGTAAAGCCCTGTTGGTCCAGATGTTGGGCATACAACTCACAGCAGCCGCAACCCGGATTTCTATACAGGGTAGTGGGGATCGCCGAGGCGGCCATGGCCGAGCCGGCGAAAATCGTCAAGGTGGTCATCAGCGACAGTGTCGTGGCCACACGATTCAGGATCTTTTTCATTACTTTGCTACTCCACAATATTAATGGCAGACAGGCTATTGGGCCTGCGCAGTTTACGCACGGCTCGTTCCGGAAAATCGTTTACCTGGTTTGGATGCCCCCGGCTGCTACGGACAAGCCTGTTGTGAACAGGTTGCCGAGCAGATGATGGAGAGATCAGTCGGACTCGGGCGAAACGATGTTCGCGCAAGACGCACGAACGAGCCGATCAGGCGGTAGCGGAAGAGCGCGGAGGATACGGGTCAGGTCCCTCGATCGGGCGACCGTGATGGGTAGGGTGAAACAGAAAACGCGGGGTGCTCAATGATATGAAGCTTGGTAACACCAAAGCCTGAACACCTGCTACCACATCACACAATGTCATGGGGCAATTGGTCATACCCGAGCCGCCATGTTGCGGATGCGACGGTTGGGTATTCGCACACATTGCGCAGACTGTTGTCGTTGCCGATGACATGCTAGCCATTTGCGATGAAGCATGTCCGGTCAGGGCCATGGCCGGTGGACTCGACAGTCCGCCGACAAGCACCAAAATCGAGACCAACAAGCTGGCAATGAAGCGTTTCACGTTGTTAAGTGTAGTGGCCCACCCTGACTCCGACAATCCAGCCATGAGTATGTGCTACAGCCGGCATTCAGCCATGAGTAGCGTTGTCTATGAGCCGTTCCAGACCCGCTACACCTGCTGCGTCACCCGGATACCGACGCTCTGCACCAGAGCCTCACCGGGAACGCCGAGCCCCAGCTCGGCATCTCTGCTGATAATGCAGAGCCGCGAATAGCCTGCAGACCCCAGGAACCACACCCCGCCAAGTAAGCACTTTAGCAAGAAGGCTGGGTCACCGCCATCATGAAAATCCGATAGTAAACCCAATTCTTCGCTACGCCATGAAGGGATGCCTGGGTGTCAGTGTGCGGCTGATTTCGCCCGCGTTACCTGTCCGCTACCCTTCCCATACACGACACGGAAATCGAAACTGTAGGGAATGGTCTGTATCCGGGTCGGGATGCGTTGCTGATCGCGGATGGTCCAGGTCTTAATGGTCAGCGGTGCGAAGCGCCAGGCCTGCGTGCAGGTGCGCACCGCAGCCATGAAGGCCCGCAGGTCGACGGGATCAACCCGGGTCAGGCCGATCAACGGAAAGGACCGCTCCACGTGACCGTGGGCATCAATGACCCGGCGCACCACCAAATATTGCGGGGGCAGATGCAACGGCAACAGTTGCACCGGATAGACCGGGTCTTTCCAGTGCAGCATTGGCGTCGCACTCGCCGTCTGCTCGGCGCCGAGCCGGTAACGCACCTGTCCCAGTGTATTCAGGGGTTTGTAGGATGCCGCGCCTGTCAGCGGAGGTGCCGATGGAGCCGACTTCA
>CAYOLM010000296.1:0-2274 GCA_964404785.1 uncultured Mizugakiibacter sp. | reverse complement strand
CCCCGGATTGATCGAGGATGGTGCGGGAATCGATCTTGCTGGACACCTGAAAGGCGATACGGGTGGGAATATTGGCCTTGATCAAGCCGGTGATAACATCTACCGATGGTCGTTGGGTTGCCAGAATAAGATGTACCCCTGCCGCCCGGGCCTTCTGCGCCAAACGGGCAATCAGCTCCTCCACTTTCTTGCCGACGATCATCATCATGTCGGCAAACTCGTCGATGACCACCACAATGTGAGGTAATGCCTGCAAGGTGTCCGCCTGCTCTCCGGGTGGTGCGGTATCGCTACAGAACAGCGGATCAAGCAAAGGTTGACCGGCCGCCTCGGCCTCACGCACTTTCTTGTTAAAACCGCTCAGATTACGCACCCCCAGAGCGGCCATCAAGCGGTAGCGGTGTTCCATTTCGGCCACGCACCAGCGCAATGCGTTGGCGGCCTCTTTCATGTCGGTAACCACCGGGGCCAGCAAATGCGGGATACCTTCATAGACCGACAACTCCAGCATCTTTGGATCGATCATGATGATGCGCACTTCTTCAACCGTGGCTTTGTACAACAGGCTCAAGACCATGGCATTGAGAGCCACCGACTTGCCTGAACCGGTGGTGCCCGCCACCAGCAAGTGGGGCATCTTGGCAAGATCCACAACCGTGGTACGCCCGCCGATATCCTTGCCAAGAGCCAGACTTAGCGGAGAACGGGGGGTATCGAACTCCTTGGAACGCAGCATCTCGGTAAGATAAACGATTTCGCGTTGGGCATTCGGAATCTCGATGCCAATGGTGTTCTTACCAGGAATCACATCGACTACGCGAACACTCTGTACCGAGAGTCCACGGGCAATATCCTTGTCCAGGCTGGAAATCTGGCTGCCTCGTACTCCCGGGGCGGGCTCGACCTCAAAGCGGGTTATGACCGGCCCTGGAAAAACGCTAGTAACGCGGGCATCAATACGAAAATCCCGCAACTTGGCGGTAAGCTGTTCGGAAAGTACCTCGAGTACTTCCGTAGACCAACCCTTGACCTGCGGCGCGGGTTCATCAAGCAAGGACAGCGGCGGCAATTCACCCGGATTGGACGCTCCGGTAAACAGAGGAATCTGCCGCTCGCGCGTAGCCCGTTCGCTTTTTTCGATTATCGGCACTGGTTCCTCGATACGGACCGGTGCAAGCTTGGTTTTGCGTTCGCGCCCCTGCTTGCGATTATCACTTCGCTGCTGACGTACTGCCCGGACCTCCAGGGCCTGCGGAGCCTTGTGTAAACGCAACCGTAACCAAGCCAGGAAATCCAGAGTACGAACGCCGACCCAGTCCATCAGCCGAAACCAGGAGAAACCGGTAGCCAAGGTTATGCCAACCAGGCACAAGGCGAACAGCAGCAGCACCGCACCGGCTTCACCCAAACCGCCCGCCAGCAGTCTGGCGATCTGCTCGCCAAGAATGCCACCCGTACCCACCGGTAAACTGCTTTGGGGACTACCGGCCAAGGTAGCCAGCGCCGCTGCGGCGAGCACAAAACTGACCAAGCCGAGCAGCTTTAATGTTGGCTCGTAAGCCGAACGAGCCGCTAGCGGGGCGCTCCGCAGCACCCGTAACGCCAGCCATACCAAAAGCAGTGGGAACACATAGGCAATGATGCCGAAGATCGACAAGAAGCCATCCGCCAGGTAAGCGCCGACTCGACCCCCCAGATTGTGCACCAACACTACCGGTCCCGAATAAGACCAGGATGGGTCAGCCGGGTTGCGGGTAACCAAGCTCAAGAAAAGATAAATAGCCAGCGGCAACAACAGCAGCGCACTGGCTTCCCGCAGCACATGCCGAACGGCCTGCGAGATAGCCGGACGAGCTGTCGTCACAGCAGGGTTCTTTACTCCTCTAGCCACCTTCGGTCAGTCCCCATCAGTATGAGCTGAGCTTACACCAGCCCCTGCAATGCCGGATGCACAATGGCACCTTGTTCCACATTGATACCACAGCGTAGCGGTTCAAAATTACGCCAGGCCGAATCGCTGGCCAGACGCTGCACAAAGGGCAGAATCGCAGCAGAAATTGCCTGAGTAGAGGTCTGCGGGACTGCTCCGGGCATATTGGTTACGGCAAAATGGGTCACCCCGTCAACATCGTAGGTGGGATCCGCATAAGTGGTCGGCCGCGAGGTCTCGAAACAGCCACCCTGGTCGATGGAGATATCGACCATTACGCTGCCCGGCTCCATGTCGCCAATCATCGCCTTGCTGACCACATGAGGGGCCTTGGCGCTATGCAC
>CAYOLM010000295.1:0-2279 GCA_964404785.1 uncultured Mizugakiibacter sp. | reverse complement strand
CCCAACTTGCACGGTACCCCGCTGATCAAAGCGGCGTGGATCAGCCAGACGCACGCCCTTACGCATTATTTCCAAAGCGGCACGCTCTCGATAGTGGGCTTCGAGTTCAGCCAGTTGTACGGCATCATTGGCCCCCAACACCTCCCTGGCATCCGCTACCTCGATACAGGATCCGGGTATCCCTTCTTCGGCCGCCTGAGCAAAAATGTCGGTCAGATAAAACTCACGCTGCGCGTTGCTATCACGGACATTGGCTGCCCATACCCTCAAGCGGCGAGCGTCTGCCGCCAGAATCCCGGTATTAATCCAGCGTACACTGCGTTGCTCGGCATCGGCGTCAGGCTCTTCGACGACCGCACGAACCTGGCCCAAACCGTCGCGCATCACCCGGCCATAGCCCGTGGGATCAGGCACCTCGGCAGCCAGTAAGGCCAGTGGGGTACGGGTATCGACCAAGCGCTGCAATACCTCAGGGCGCAGCAACGGCACATCGCCATAAAGCACCAGAACCCGAGCCTGCTCGGGAACATCCTCCAACGCCAAACGCACCGCATGACCAGTACCACGCTGCACGGCCTGATGTATCCAGTGCAAATCCTGGGCACTGGAAAAAGCGCTGCGAACTGCCTCGCCACGGTGGCCATACACCACGTTGATGCGCATTGGATCGAGAGCCCGTGCACAATCCAGCACATGCGCAAGCAGCGGCCTTCCAGCCAAAGGCAGCAGTACCTTGGGCTGTTCGGAACGCATCCGCTTGCCTTCACCCGCGGCGAGCACGATCACATACAGTGGAAGCATGTATCAAATCACTTTGCTCATTGCTACCTTGGCAAAGTAGCCGAAAACTCGCCAGGGGGAAACCGTAGCTCAAGTTCTGACCGGTGTGGCACCCTGCTCATGCACCGCTGCCACGGCCCGCCCGGAAGGATCAGCATTGCCGGCAAAGGTCTTGGACCAGCGGAATGCCGTCGGTGTTGAGCAGGCAATACTCGGGCCACCTGGTACCAGTCTGGCGACCATTTCGCCCGGATAATGCTGGGTAAACAGGTTACGGTATAGATACGCTTCTTTGGTACTTGGGGGGTTGTAGGAAAACCGCGTCGCCGCCATGGTCATCTGCGCATCGCTAACCACGTTCTCGGCATGCGCCTTCAAGGCATCTATCCACGCATAGCCCACGCCATCAGAGAACTGCTCCTTTTGCCGCCAGAGGATGGCCTCAGGGAGCAAGTCATGCCCCGCCTCACGCAGGATAGCTTTTTCCATGCGGCCTTGGCCAGGGCGCTTGGCAGACGGCGCCGTTTGCATTGCCACATCGATAAAATCACGATCCAGAAAAGGTACCCGTGCCTCCACTCCCCAGGCCGCCATGGCCTTATTGGCGCGCAAACAATCGTACTTGTACAGCGCGTCGAGCTTACGGACTAATTCGTCATGAAACTCGCGATCATCGGGGGCCATATGGAAATACAAATAGCCGCCGAATAATTCATCAGCCCCTTCCCCTGAGAGCACCATCTTGATGCCCATGGCGCGGATGCGGCGGGCCAGCAGGTACATGGGGGTTGAGGCCCTGATCGTGGTCACGTCGTAGGTTTCGATGTGGTAAATCACATCGCTGAGAGCATCCAGCCCCTCCTGTACGGTGTACTCGAATGGGTGATGGGCCGTGCCCAAGCTATCCGCAACAGTTTGCGCCGCCAGCAGATCCGGGGCACCAGGTAAGCCGATCGAGAAGGTATGTAAGCGCGGCCACCAGGCAGCACTTTGGTCATCGTCTTCCATGCGGCGCGCCGCATAGCGTGCCGTCATAGCAGCAATCAATGATGAATCCAGACCACCGGAAAGCAGCACGCCATAGGGTACATCGGTCATCATATGACTGTGCACAGCGTGTTCCAGGGCCTCCCGTAATACGCTGGGTTCGGCTGGGCACGCGGCAACCGCTTCGTAGTCGCGCCAATCCGGCCGATAATAGGACTGTGGAGCCGTCATCTCGCCGGTTAGATAACAGCCGGGTGGAAAGTCCTCGATGCTAACGCAGCTCTTGGGTAAGCCTTTCATTTCGGAGGCGGCATACAGTCGGCCATGCTCATCACGCCCCGTGTACAGCGGAATAATGCCGAGAGGATCCCGGGCCAGCAGCCATACTCCGCTGGCCTTGTCCCACAGCGCGAAGGCGAACATGCCCTTAAGCATGGGTAAAAACTCCGGCCCCCGCTCTCGCCACAGTGGCAAGATAACTTCACAATCAGAATCGGTCTGGAAAGGGTATT
>CAYOLM010000294.1:0-2284 GCA_964404785.1 uncultured Mizugakiibacter sp. | reverse complement strand
CGATCAGGATTCATTGCCGGAATATGCCGTACTGGATGCGATTCTTGAGCGCTTCATCGAGGACGAACAATCGCAAGCCGAGATCGTCGCTGCAGGTTTCAAAATAGAAACCGTACGCAGGGTTACCCGCTTGGTGCTGGGCAACGAGTTCAAGCGTAGGCAGGCGGCCCCGGGACCCCGGGTATCGAGACGGGCCTTTGGAAGAGAGCGTCGCTACCCCATCAGTTCCGGCTGGCGCGGCGGTTAAGCACGCGCCAGTCAGCTTTAGCCGAACAGTGGAATCAGGTGCCACCACATTGATTGGAAGTGTGGCCAGTCTTCGGGATTCTTGAAGTAGGGATGATTGGGATAGTTGAGCTTGAGTACCTGTAGGGCCTGTTTGGCCAGCTTCTGGTCACCGAGCTGTTCGTAGCACTTGATCATCAGAGCCAGGGCATCACCGATTTGGGGAGCACGTTGATAGTGTTTGACGATATATATGGCCCGATGTAATGCACCAATATAGGCTTTCCGCTGATAGTAATACATCGCGGTGTTTAGCTCCGATTTTGCCAGTCCGTTGCGTAGCCAGATCATGCGCTGGCGGGCCGCTTTGGCGTAGCGACTGTTGGGGTAGCGCTGTAGCAGCTGGCTGAAATCATCAAACGATTGCACCGCGTAGCCTTGGTCACGTTCGGTGCGATCGATGGGAAACAGGCGTGACAACAGGCCACCGGAGCGATTGAAATTGATCAGTCCGAGCAGGTAGTAGGCGTAGGCAATGTCCTTGGCCGCCGGATAGGTTCGAATGTAGCGGTGGACGGTCGAGTAGGCGTCATCCGGTTTATCTTCCTTATACTGGGCAAAGGCCAAATTGATCTGCGCTCGCTGGGTATAGGGGCCATAGGGAAAGCGGGCGATCAGTCGTGTATAAAGGGTCTCGGCACGTGAGAAATTGTTCACCTTGAGGGCTTTGGTAGCCATGGTATAGAGCTGCTGCACCGCCATATTGTTCGGATTCTCACGTTTACCAAACATGGTGGAGCAGGCGGGGAGAAGTACGATGAGAGTAAGGATAGTAAGGAGCTTGGAAAGACGCATGGACCGAGACCGAGCCTGTGGCAAAGTGGCCATCATAGCGGAAACCCTTTGCTGTGCGTTGTTACTGGAGCAAGTCATTCGATGTCGATGCAATTAGATGCTGAAGTTCCCATAGCCGTTGCGGGTCAGCGCCTGGACCGGGTGCTTGCCATGCTATTCCCCCAACATTCACGTTCACGTCTGGCAGGCTGGGTGCGTCAGGGAGTCGTACAAATTGATGGAACCCAGGCGCTGCTGCCACGGCAGGCCGTGACTGGAGGTGAAGCGGTACGGATTGCTGTAGCGGATGAGCAGGCAAGTTCGCAGATCACTGCAGAGCCTATTGCCCTGGATATTCGTTACCAGGATGCCGACCTGTTAGTACTCAACAAACCGGCAGGCCTGGTGGTACACCCTGGGGCGGGCAATCCCAGCGGGACGCTGCAGAATGCCTTGCTGTATTTCGATCCACAACTAGCTGGGATTCCCCGCGCGGGTATCGTGCACCGACTGGATAAGGATACTTCCGGTCTGTTGGTTGTGGCGCGTAGTCTTACGGCCCACACGGCGCTGGTAGCGATGCTGTCACAGCACCTTGTGCAAAGACGCTATCAGGCGGTGCTGCGTGGATGCCTGATTGCCGGCGGTACGGTTGATGCGCCGATTGGCCGTCATCCCAGCGACCGGTTGCGGCAGAGTGTGCGCGAAAACGGGGGCCGCGGGGCCTTGACCCATTACCGCATCATGGAGCGGTTTCGTGCCCATACTCTGGTGCAATGCGAATTAGAAACCGGTCGTACCCACCAGATTCGTGTACATATGGCCCATCTTGGCAAGCCCCTGATCGGCGACCCGATATATGGAGGGGGCTTACGTTTGCCAGCTGGGGCAATCCCGGAGTTGCTGGAGGTTTTGCGTGGTTTTCGGCGCCAAGCATTGCATGCTGCCAGCCTGCGTTTTTCGCATCCGCTTCACCAGGGTGAGGTTCATGTGGAGGTTCCTGTTCCGGAAGATTTTGATCAATTGCTGGCGGCGCTGCGGATTGATCGCGATCGGGCTGAGCGAGTGTCGTGAACAGCCCGAGCCCTCTCCCCGGTGAAGCCCGGTAGCCCTTATGACACCGCGTTTCGAGCCAGATGAAGCGGCTCTTGCCAAGGTTCGTGCCAGTCTGTTGCATGCGGATTGGCCGAGCTCGTCCCAAGTACGTGCCTTGAGCACCTTGCGG
>CAYOLM010000293.1:0-2313 GCA_964404785.1 uncultured Mizugakiibacter sp. | reverse complement strand
CGGCCGTTCTTACGGTCCTGGTTTTGGAACCAGATGCCGGCCAGAAGATGGTTAAAGCCAACATCCCAATGTCCCTTGGCCATAAAACCGTAACGATTTTCCTTATAGCGACTCTGCCGGAAGCTACTGGCCGGAACCGCCCCGGACGGATAGCAGCTAGCATCGTAAGGATTGCTGCAACCGACTGGAACGGGTAGCGGATTGCCGTTGGCATCATGCCAGAACACCTTGCTGAAACTCGCTCCCGATGCGGGGTAACCACCGGTCAAAACACCGCTCGCGTTTACTGCATACAACTGATAGGGAGGCAGCCAACCACCGGAGCCTTCCTGAAAGTGATAGTAGGGATAGAAGCTGTAACGACTGGTTTCGTTCGGGGTGTACTCGAATTTCACACCGGCCAGGGCATTGGAGCGCACGGTGTTCCAAGGTTCGACAAAATTTTGGTCAACATAAGGCCTACCGGTCCAGTTCCAGCTCAGATGATCCCAGTTCGGATCCTGCCGGAACTGCGCCAAAGTGACCGAGTTGTAATTGTTCTCGTAGGCGTCGTCATAGCTGGCGATTGCAGTCATCGTCAGCGTATCACTGAGATCGCTGATCAACTTGCTATCCAAGTGCACGCGGTTGGTATGCCCATTCGTTCCAGAACCCATCCAGCGCTTGTTGAAGGTATTGGAAAAACTTACGTACCCATAGGTGCTGTCGTTGAACAAAGCGCCGCTGTCATAGCGCACGAACTCACGCTGGGCATTCCAGGAACCGCTTGAGTAATCGACCCGTACGCCAGGTTTCATGGCGGGATCGTTGGACTGGTAGTTCAATGTCCCGCCCAGTGCCTGGTCGGACGGCGAGGAGATGTCAGCCGTACCCTGGGAAACCGTGATCCGGCCGAGATTCTCAGGATCCAGAAAACGATTGGGCAATGTTCCACCCGAGTAGTTGGTCGCACCGTTGGGTAAACCATCAATAGTAAAACCGAGCTGATTCTGGGTGAACCCACGCAGGGTGATGCCAAACGACCAGACATCGCTATCGAAAACACCACCCGGGGTCACATTCACCCCTGGCAGTACGTTCACAGCATCAACCACACTGCTCAGCGGGGCCTGAAACTTCAGCATTCTCGGTGGCAACACATTGTTGGTGAAGCTGACAGCCTGGCCGGTAACCACCACCGTCGACATGGCCTGGCTGCGGGATATATTCGGGTAAGCCTTCTGCTGACCTGTTCGGGATCCACCCTGTAAGGTGTCGACAGGGTGAGTGATCGATGTAGGGACGGCCACCGCTACCCCGTTGGTCGAAGAATCCGTCCCTGATTGAGTTTTTCCGGTCTGTGCATGAGCCATGGGCACAAGCATCAGCAAACCGATCAGCAGCGTATTCCGCCGAAAGTGATACATCGCCATACTCCTCTGTTTTGAGTGGTGAGCAAGGCAATGGTAGGAAGGCTCGGTTACATGAATATGCCAGGATGATGTCCACTCAGTGACACTTGGGACAGCCATTTATCGAAAGCTTACGTTTTCTTCCCAGGACCTATAACCGCAAGCCAGAAGACCCCCATGCGAGGAAAAATCGTATGAAGTCAAGCATTCATTTCGATATATGCCATCCGTCGGAACCCCCATGAGGGAGTTACCATCACATCGATATGAAATCTCTTTATCAACGGATATCTAATTGATTCCATTAAGGGTCAAGCTTAATGAAGCACTTGTCCAAGGAATGGCGAGATAGACCTGTTACAGATGAAACTGTCTCTTCCGGCGGCAACTCGCTACAATGCGCGGCGCACGGGACTGCCCCGATCGGGCACCTTTTTCCGCGGGACATCGGGCCTTAAGGCAAGTTGTCCATCCCTAGTCTCGTGTGCGCTCATAGTGAACGCATCACACTCAGGCTGTATTTCTCAGGAGTCAGCTGCACAATGATTTTTGAAACCTTAGCTACCTCGGGCCACGAGGAAGTGGTCTTCTGCCACAACAAAGATGTCGGGCTGAAGGCCATCATCGCCATCCACAACAGCGTACTTGGACCCGCCTTGGGCGGCTTACGCATGTGGCCCTACAAAACCGAACAGGAAGCCCTGAACGACGTGCTGCGCCTGTCACGTGGCATGACCTTCAAGAATGCTGTAGCCGGTCTGAACCTCGGCGGCGGCAAGGCGGTCATCATCGGTGACCCCGCCAAGGACAAATCCGAGGCACTGTTCCGCACCTTTGGGCGGTTCATCAACTCGCTCAATGGCCGCTACATTACGGCCGAAGACGTGGGTATCGACGTCAATGACATGGAATATGTGTTCCG
>CAYOLM010000292.1:0-2316 GCA_964404785.1 uncultured Mizugakiibacter sp. | reverse complement strand
TTTCGCCTCGCGAGCCAACAACCAACCATCGCCACCATTATTGCCAGGCCCGGCCAGCACCAGCACACGCCGAGCCTCAGGCCAGCGACGGCGCAGGGCTGCAAAGCCGGCACGCGCTGCCCGCCCCATCAGCTCGATTCCAGGGATGCCAGCAGCCATGGCGGCGTGATCGATAGCACGCACATTCTCGGCGCGGTACAGTGCGGTGTTCAGATGCAAATCGTCCATACAGCGATTATACGTAGCAGCGCCCACGAAACCTATGCACAGTGAAGCCCAACTCAGTTCCCTGGTCAAAGACATCCGCCTCTGGGCGCTTGAGCTTGGCTTCAGTGCCATGGGCATTGCCAGCATCGACCTGGATCAGGACGAACAACATCTGCAAAACTGGCTCGCCCAGGGTCTGCATGGCGAGATGGAATACATGGCACGCCACGGTACCCGGCGCAGCCGCCCGGCCGAACTCGAACCCGGTACGCTACGGGTCATCAGCGTACGTATGGACTATTGGCCCGCAACGGCCGCCGATCCCTGGATGGTTTTGGAAGATTCCAGGCAGGCCTATATCACCCGCTACGCGCTCGGTCGCGATTACCATGGGCTGATCCGCAAACGCCTGCAGAAGCTTGCCGATCGTATTGCTACCAGGATCGGGCCTTTCGGCTACCGCGCCTTTGCCGATTCGGCACCGGTGCTGGAAAAGGCTCTGGCTCGCAATGCCGGGCTCGGCTGGATCGGCAAACATACACTGCTTCTGGACCGTGATGCCGGATCGTATTTCTTTCTTGGCGAACTGTATACGGATCTGCCACTGCCAATCGACCCCCCGCGTAGCGCCCACTGCGGCAGTTGTACCCGCTGTATCGACATCTGCCCGACCCAGGCCATCCTCGGCCCACAGCGTCTCGATGCGCGCCGCTGCATTGCCTATCTCACCATCGAACAGCGGGGGGCGATACCTGTGGAACTACGTCGGCTCATGGGTAATCGCGTCTTCGGCTGTGATGATTGTCAGTTGGTCTGCCCCTGGAACCGCTATGCCAAGGTCACTCGCATCACTGATTTTGCACCGCGTCATAACCTCGACCACGCCAGCCTGCTGGAACTGTTCGCCTGGAGCGAAGCAGAGTTTCTACATCGCACCGCTGGCATGGCCCTGCGTCGAACCGGCTACATAGGTTGGCTGCGCAACTTGGCCGTTGGCCTGGGTAATGCCCCCCATGACCCGCGCATCATTCAGTCCTTACACGGGCGCCTGGATCATCCTTCGGCGCTGGTACGTGAACACGTGAGTTGGGCTTTGGCCGAGCAGCAAGCTAAACACCTTGCGCCCAGCACGGTCGCAGCCAACGGATCGCCACTCAAGGGCATTTCTAAAAACTATGGCGAGCGGCTCAGCGGCGGCACATCGCAGAGCGAAACTCCGGGATATAGCAGGTCGATAGGCGAGGAATAAGTGAGGACACAACGCAGCTAGCGGACCGCTGCAGCATGTTTATCAAGGCACCTATCAGGTCGGTATTGGCACCAGATACTGCACGCTGAAATACTGCGCTGGATCCAGCCACGTGCACTCGACTTGCAAGCCAGCCTCAGCCGCCAAACTGGCAAAACTCTGGCTCGAATACTTGTAACTGTACTCGACCAGCATGGCTTCGTCGGCTGCGAAAGAAAACGTGTCACCGTCGAGGTGCACTGTTTGCTCGACCGTGCTGATGATGTAGGTTTCGATGCGCCCCGCCAAAGCGTTGTAACGGGCGCAGTGCCGAAACTGGCCCGGCTGAAAATCAGCGCCAAGCTCACGGTTGAAATGTGCCAGCATGTTCAGAGTAAACGCTGCAGTTACCCCTGCTGCATCATTGTAGGCCGCTTCAAGCAGGCTGCAATGCTTTTGCAGATCGATACCGATCAAGGCGCCCCCATGGCGACCCATAATATCCCGCATCTGCCGCAACAGCCGCAGTGCGTGGCTTGATTCGAAATTACCCAAGGTTGAACCTGGAAAATAGACAACCGTACGTTGGGCCGGAATTCTGGAGAGCGGAGTTTGAAAAGCCTGGGTAAAATCAGCGCAAACTGGCAGCATTTCCAGCCTCGGGAAGTCCTTGCCCAGCCCCGCCACGCTGTCGAGCAGGGCGGTATGGGAAATTTCTACGGGAACATAGGCGACCGGGGCCTGCAGCGCTTCCAGCAATAACCGGGTCTTCTGTCCGCTACCGCTTCCAAACTCCATAAGCAACACCTCGGGACCCAGGCAGTTGGCCATGGCCCCGACATGCTCACGCATGATCGCCAATTCGGTCCGGGTAAGGTAAT
>CAYOLM010000291.1:0-2320 GCA_964404785.1 uncultured Mizugakiibacter sp. | reverse complement strand
GCTCTCACCCGGCGCAGTTCCGACCACTTGGTGGTATACGCCGGCGACAGCTTGCCCCGGGCCATCATCCAGCGCCGGTCACTCTTTAACCCAGTACTGCCGATTCCCACCGTGCCGTGTCCCCATTTTGCATTCACCCGGTCCAGGGTCGCCATGAGGGTTGCACGCCGGGCCTTCATGGCCGCTGACTCGGTCTCAAACAAGCAGCCTTGTCGCCCCGCCCCACTCTCACACACATTAAGCAGCATCACTCCGGCTTTAACATAACGATAACCGGGACGAAAGAGTGTTCGCAGCACGGCTTGAGCAGCCTGGGTAAGCAGCCAGGTATCATCCGTCGGCGCAGCCAGCGGCAAACTTGCCGATGGAGAATATTGTGAATCCTGCTCACGAAACCGGTTGGTCTCGATCCATACCCCCACGATAGCTGCCACACTGCCCTGACGACGCAATCGGTACGCGGCGCGGCCCATGTATTCCCGCACAGCTTCAGCAAGTTCATCGAGTCGGTAGACGGGACAGCCGAAACTGCGCGAGGTGATGATCTGCTTCCTGGTCGGCGCCATGGTTTCCAGGTCAAGGCAGGGCCGGCCCTGGAGTTCTCTGACCGTACGTTCGAGCACAACCGAGAAACGTGCCCGAATCCATCTGGGATCGCAAGCCCGCAGATCCGCAACACTATGAATGCCAGCGATGATCAACTGTGTAGCTAACTGCCGACCCACTCCCCAGACCTCACGAACCTCGGTCGCAACGAGTAGGGCCTGCAGATCCCGGGGCGATAATGTGCCCAAATCACAAACGCCCTGCCATTCCGAATGTTTTTTCGCCACCTGGTTGGCGAACTTTGCCAGGGTCTTGGTGCTACCAAAACCAACGCATACCGGTAAACCGGTCCATTGTTGAATCCGAGTTCGAATGGCCTGACCAGTGGCCGCCAATTCCAGGCGCGGCTGTCGGGCTAAATCGAGAAAAGTCTCGTCGATCGAATAGATTTCCTGATCTGGGCTGAACTGGCCGATGATGCGCATGACTCTGGATGACATGTCACCATAGAATGTGTAGTTCGAGCTGAAGGCCAGGATGCCGTGCCTTTGGGCCAGATCACGCAATTGAAACCATGGCGTCCCCACCGGCACACCCAAGGCCTTGACCTCGGCACTCCTGGCAACGACGCAACCGTCATTGTTCGATAACACCACTAGCGGCACATCCTCCAGGTCCGGGCGAAAAACGCGTTCGCACGAACAGTAGAAGTTGTTCACATCGACCAGCGCGATACGCCCTGGGGCCGTATCTTTCATCGACGCAGCTTCCGCAAACAGCGGGTCACCACCCCCCAGATTTCCAGCGTGTCATCCCCCTTGAAAACTCGGGGTTTGAAATGCGGGTTCTCCGGCAATAACGCCAGTTCGTTATCCATCTTGCCAAGCCGTTTGACCGTCAGATCACCGTTGACGATAGCCACAACGATGTCGCCCTGGCGAGGGCTCAAGGCCCGATCGACCACGATCTCATCACCGTCATGAATGCCCGCACCGATCATCGACCAACCCTCCACCCGCACAATGAAGGTGGCCGGTTCATGCCCCTGAATAATCAGATGCCGATTCAAATCGATCACATCTTCAACATAATCATCGGCCGGGCTCGGGAAGCCAGCCGGTACTCGACTGGCAAACACGGTCAAAGCCACCACGGAAGGGATCAGGCTGACCGGCTGTGGATCGCGCACTACTGTAGGCTGGCGACAGGCCTTGATATAGGCCTGGACGGTGGAAACCTGACTCTGCGGGATACGGATCTGCCGGGTCGGTTCCTTGGCTGGTTTGCGACCGGCTCCGAGCCGGGCACCGCCGTGCAATGAAGAAGCGGACATATAGCAATACTCTTATCTTGAAATGTGAAGCTCAAATCAAGCATAGCACTCTGCCCATCCGCTGGCAGTGGTGAGCCGGTTTTCAGTTTTGTCCATGAATAGTTTCGTAAGATCTCTGGCGGACTTTTTTGAGCAGGTTCACCGTTTACTCGTCGCGGATCGGGTGAGCGAGATGGACGAGTCATTCAATGCTGAGGCGGGGTGCACCCACCCCATCATCAATGGTTCCGGTTCCGCTTCCAGCTTCAGACTCATCTCACATTGGAAAGACCACCCTTCCTTTAGACTCATTTCATATTGGATAAGGCTGGCTGTCGCGGTAATCCAAGGACTCGTGTATAATCAAGAAAGTACGTCGCACCGGCCCCCGAGCCTTCCCATTGGATCCTAATCATGGCGATGCCCTGCATCCCATTGATTCCTGCCGACCGGACCGCCGCA
>CAYOLM010000290.1:0-2335 GCA_964404785.1 uncultured Mizugakiibacter sp. | reverse complement strand
TTTTTTTTGCGTTCGGTTTACGTACTGCTCACATCGATTCATCCATTATTCAATCGGGCACGCACTGTACGTAAGACTCCAGGCAGTGCTCCGGTCTACCCGGTGCCCCCTGGCTTCGGATACCCCCCATCCCCCCCACCGAGGCCGGGTTTGGCAATGCGGTTCTTCGCGAGGTGAGCACGCGCAACCGCAGCCCGCCGCTCTGGCGTCGTGTGGTTATCTCCTCTTCCACACGGCGTTGGGGGCGGCATTTTTGCTGCTATTCGGCAACAGAGCAGGTATTTTCAGTGCCCCCAGTGCAGCTCGGCTACCCGTTGAATGGGGTGCCTACGCTGACACTGATCGCTCTTGAGCCTGTCGGGCTTGGAGGGTCGTAGCGAGACGGATGAAAAATCAAGAGCAGTTTTTTGGTCTTTTGTGGCGAATAGTGGTTCTACGTAACGATATAGAGTGAAAGAATGGACTGATTTTCCACTGCCGTAGTAGATTCTTCCCAAGTCCGACAGGTTCCTAGTTCCACCCGAGCCCATTGCGGCACCCGTTAATCAGGTTTGATCCCATACCGACCAGGCGGTAGCCAGTGCCTCCTGGTAGTCATCCAGTCGTCGAGCCTGAAGGTGGGTAGGCAGTCCCGCCTGTTGGCTGCCCACCGCCCAGTCAGTACCGATTTTAAGTGTGTCGAGGCCAAGAAACTCAGCCAGCACTGCGGCCTGGCTGCTGGGATCGGATAACAGCATCTCCATATCCACGCGCAACGCAGGCAGCAGTTCAAGGCCCGCCTGTAGGTGTCCGTGGGCACCCCGCAGCCACCTAGCGGCCACCTCGGGGTTGGCCAGTGAGTACTCGTTGCGGTAACCGAACATCAACCAATCGAGCAAACAAACCTTGGGATCACGGGCCGCAATCAGTAATTTGCAGCCGGGAAGGGCGCGCCGCAACAGGGGTAGTACCCGGGCATCCAGATGCGGCAACCAGTCGATGAGAATATCCTGTTCTCCCAGACCCAAGCGCTCGTTGCCACGTGCATAACGGCGCGCCTGAATCTGTAATTCGGCCTCACTGAGCGGACGTAAAAAGGTGTGATCGTCCACTCGTGACAGGAAATCGGCGCCCCCTGCAAGATGATCAGTACGTACCTGCAGCCCCGGCTGCAGAGCCAGCAGGCTAACGAGACGGTCGACTGCGCTGCCTGGCAGCCCCACCAGTATGATGGGCGCCTGGGTGCGCGGCTGCAGTAATGGCGGTTGTTGCACCAACTCTCTGAGCGTGGCTAGCAAAGACTGGATCTCGGGTAAGGCCGGCAACCGTGATGGACTTTCGCCGTGGGCCAGAAGAAAGGCTTCGACAGCCAACTGGAAATGTCCGCAGCCGTCCTCAGCCGTGCCAAGTAGATATTGCTGATTGCGTCGCTGCCGCAAATTGAGGCGCTCATCCTTGAGAGAATGCAGGCGGTCCCGCGCCGTTTCAAACGCATGCGCACGCAATGCGGCGCGGGATCGTAACAAGGTTAGTGGAATCCAACGCCCCTTCAAGGCGGCTTTTTCGGCCTCGGTATCCGCTTCTTGCAGGGCTCCGGACCGCTCCAGGGCCAGCGTCAGATCGGCGTGCAGGCTGCCAATCTCTGGAAAATGCTCAACGCCTTCTCTCCATATCGCCACGGCAGCCTGGTGCTGGCCGTCTTCCTGCAACCAACCGGCCAGCTTGGCGCGAGCTCCGGTGGCCCCATTATGCTGCGCCAGCCAAGCCGACAAAATTTCCCGGGCACGGCCACGTTGACCCAGTCGATCCAGACAGTCCATCAATCCGAGCATTGCCCGCTCATGGGCTGGTTCCCGTACCAGTGCTTGCTCAAACCAGGGCAAAGCACTGCTCAGATCACCGCGGCGCAAGGCCAGCTCGGCTAAACCCACCCGCGCCGCAACGCCATACTCTGGATGATCACGTAAAATACTGAACGACTTTTCGGCTGCCTCGGTTCGATTCCGCTCCATTTCCGTTTCGGCCAGCAGCAGACGGGCATAGGCAAAATTCGGAGCCTTGTTCAGAACGTTCTCAAATGCTTGCACGGCAAAATCAGGGTAACCCTGCACGCGTAGTGAACGACCCATGCCCACCTGGGCATGCAAATCCTCGGGGTGCAGCTCTAAGGCCGTAGTGAAACAGCGCGTCGCCGCCGCCATATCACCCTTGACCGCCAAGGTCTGGCCCAAACCTAGCCATGCTTCGACGGCCTCCTCATCAGCCCGCAAGGCGGTACGGAAACCCGACTCGGCAGCTTGTAGATCCCCCGTATACAGGGCTATCGAGGCCAAACCGACATACGCTTCGACCCGAT
>CAYOLM010000289.1:0-2335 GCA_964404785.1 uncultured Mizugakiibacter sp. | reverse complement strand
GCGCATTCGCGCCATTACTCCACTCAGCACTCCCCAAGAGGTGATGAACGAATACATCATCAGCGACCCAGGTGCCACCACCGTAGCTACCACGCGCAGCGCCTTGCAGAAGATTTTAACTGGCCAAGACGACCGCCTCATCGTTGTGATCGGCCCCTGTTCGATCCATGACACCGAGGCGGCTATCGAATACGCCAACCGACTGGCAGCGCAACGAGTACGCCTGAGTGCTGAACTGGAAATCGTCATGCGGGTGTATTTTGAGAAACCGCGCACGACGGTAGGCTGGAAAGGATTGATCAACGATCCGGATCTTGACCACAGCTTTCGTATCGACAAGGGCCTACGCATCGCCCGTGCTCTGCTTCGCGATATCAACGAGCTCGGCCTACCTGCGGGGTGTGAATTTCTCGATACGATCACCCCGCAATATATCGCCGACCTGGTTGCCTGGGGTGCCATTGGAGCGCGTACCACTGAGAGCCAGGTACATCGGCAAATGGCCTCGGGTCTATCCTGCCCGGTCGGCTTTAAGAACGGTACCGAAGGTAACGTGAAAATTGCCGTGGACGCGGTGCAGGCCGCCTCCAAACCCCATCATTTCATGGCACTGACCAAGGATGGCCGGGCAGCCATCGCCACAACCACTGGCAATACTCAATGCCACGTTATCCTGCGTGGCGGCAAAACTCCGAATTTCGACACCAGCAGTGTGGAGGCAGTCTGCACCATGATCGCCCATGCCGGACTACCTGCCCGGGTGATGATCGACGCCAGCCATGCCAACAGTGGTAAACAAGCGGACAACCAGCCCGGGGTGATCGAAAATATTGCTGCGCAGATCGAAGCTGGTGAAGAGCGCATTCTTGGCGTGATGGTAGAAAGTAACCTGGTTGCCGGACGACAGGATTTCCAGGCTGGTAAGGCCCTGGTGTTTGGCCAAAGTATCACCGATGGCTGTATCGACTGGGATCGTTCGGTCCAAGTGTTGGAACGGCTTGCGCTGGCGGTACGTCAGCGCCGCATGCAGGTAACCCAGCCTACCGAGGCCCCAGAGGATAAATCACTGCCATTGCCCACACTCGATACAGATGCTCTCACCATGATGTTGATCTGACCAACCTCTATGGCGTAAAGAGCAAAGCCTTAAACCAGGCCATCAAGCGCAGCGCAGCACGGTTTTCAGAGGATTCTATGTTCCGGCTAACATCGGATGAGAAACCGGCGCGGCGGTGGCGCAATATGGGCCAGTGCCGGGGTGGTGCTGCTCGTCCGCTTGCGCCCGGTAGTTCTGGGTGCCACTGCGGGAATCGCTAAAGCCAGTCAGACCATCACGAACATTGATAAAACCGCTCTCTCACAAGACGGCCAGCCGCTGGCCTGCGGCATGGTCGAACGCTTTAACGGGCGCATCAGCGAGGTGTTGCACACCACCCACTTAACCGTGCAGAACCATTGAGCACGACACTCAAGCGTTATGCCGTACTCTACAATCAATACATCCCACAAAAAGCCATAGGGCATCACACCCCCATCGAAGCCATGAAGGGATGGTGGTACAACCACCCGGAATTATTTATCAAAAGAATACGTAGACTTACGGGACCCGACATATAGCCTTGTGCGAGATGCCAAAGCCCGTCAAGCTTATCGAATGAGCGCATAGGGAGAAATCAACATGCAACCACAGGTACAGCAAATGCTAGAGAAACTGGAGCACCTATCACCCGACCGTCAAACAGAGGTAGCTGACTTTATCGACTTTCTACAACAACGGGATCAGGACAAAGGTTTACGGCAAGATTTCAAGCAAGCTTCTGAGGACGCTTTCAACGAAGTATGGGATAACGCCGACGATGCCATCTATGACAGCCTATAAATTTGGTGATGCGGTATTAGTGGGCTTTCCGTTCACCAACCTAAAAGCCACCAAGAAACGCCCCGCCGTGGTGATCAGCGATACTGCCTACCAGCAAGGTCGCCCCGATGTTATCTTGATGGCCATCACCAGTCAGATACGCAAGCCACTGGCTTTTGGTGAATATCTTTTGCAGGACTGGCAGCAGGCCGGACTACTCAAGTCCTCCGTACTCAAGCCGTTGATTGCTACGCTTGAGCAAAGCCAAATTGTCAAAGTTATGGGACAGCTATCAGCAACCGATCAACAAGGTTTATACAACACACTGCAAACAATTCTTGGCAAATAACAGAACACTGCCCAACTTGCTGGCTCTTCTTCGATTTGTGTGGTTGATGTTCAGGCGCGTATATGCTTGGAACGATGGATCCACGGGTTCTTCGGCAAGTGTCTGAGCTTGGCACAGACGAGATAACT
>CAYOLM010000288.1:0-2335 GCA_964404785.1 uncultured Mizugakiibacter sp. | reverse complement strand
ACGCCTGATCAGACCGTGCTGCGAGCCCGTCTTGTCGACCATCAGCAGGGGCTGACCCGCTGGGTTCGTCGCCATCTGCAAAGTGTCGCGCAACACCTCGATTACCTGCAGACCCGCCTACAAGCACAACATCCCCAGGCCCGACTGAATCTCAACCGCGACCACTTACTGGTACTGCACCGACAGCTGCAGCAGACCATGGCTACACAACAACGCGAACGTATTCATCGCCTGCGCCAGGCATGGGTACGTCTTCAAGGCCTGAACCCATATCGACAACTTAGCTTACGCAAGCAGGCTCTTGAAGAATTACACCAGCGTCTACAGCGAGCCTGGGGACAACGCAGCGAACGGGCTCATTCGGCTTTACTACAAGGTTTTCGAACCCTGCAGGCCGTCAGCCCACTGGCCACATTGGAACGCGGCTATGCCATTCTTCTTGACACCCAAGGACACGTTATCCGTTCGGTGGCCAGACTTGAGCCCGGCCAGAAACTCCAAGCCCAACTCGCAGATGGCCGACTACAGCTGGAAATCATCGAATAAGCTGAATGGGGTGCCGCTACCCGGTTCCTGTTGCCCTAAGCATCCAGTAGGGTAACGTTCCGCCACCCTAGGTTAGTCGAGGATGGCGGCAAGATACTTTGCCACACCCCCTTACCCGCGCCCGGTTATCCCGGCCGGACGCCTCCCACACGGTCTAGGTACCGGAAGGAATGTCCGTGAAAGCAGCCGATTTATTCGTCAAGGCACTGGAAGCTGAAGGAGTGAAGTGCATCTTCGGCGTCCCCGGTGAAGAAAACCTCGACGTGGTCGAGTCATTGCGTACTTCCTCCATCCGCCTGGTGGTGACCCGCCACGAGCAAGCCGCAGGGTTCATGGCCGCCACCTGGGGCCGGCTTACCGGTGAGGCCGGGGTAGCCATGGCCACTCTCGGCCCCGGTGCAACCAACTTGGTCACTGCCGCCGCCTATGCCCAACTTGGGGCTATGCCGATGCTGATGATCACCGGGCAGAAGCCGATCCGAATGCATAAGCAGGGTCTGTTTCAATTGGTCGATGTAGTCGACATGATGCATTCACTGACCAAATACACCCAGCAGATTGTGTCTGCAGAAAGTATCCCGGCACGGATCCGCGAAGCCTTTCGCCAAGCCGAGGAAGAGCGGCCGGGTGCGGTCCATCTCGAACTCCCCGAGGATGTAGCCCGCGACAGTATCGAAAACCCGGTCATGCTGCCGACCGAATATGCCCGCCGTCCTACCGCCGACGAGACCGCGCTCCATCAAGCAGTACAGGCCATCCACGATTCGAAACACCCGCTATTGATGCTGGGGGCCGGGGCCAATCGCCAACGGACCACGCAGGCCCTGCGCAACCTGGTCGACAAACTGCACATCCCCTTCTTTACTACGCAGATGGGTAAGGGAGTCATCGACGAAAATCACCCCCTGTGGCTCGGCAACGCGACCTTGTCTGCCGGCGATTTCGTGCACCGGGCCATCGATGCGGCCGATACGATCATCAATGTCGGTCATGATGTCGTCGAAAAACCCCCCTTCTTCATGCACCGGGGTCGCCGCATCGTTATCCACATCAACTTTTCTTCAGCCCAGGTCGATTCAGTCTACTTTCCACAGATCGAGGTAGTGGGTGATATTGCCAATACTATCAAACGTCTGACGCAGGAACTCAAAGCCCCGTCACACTGGGATTTCAGCTTCTTCGACCGGGTTCGTGATGCCTTTCACACGCAGTTGCGAGAACATGCCGAGGATCCTCGATTTCCCATGCACCCGGCACGGATCGTCAATGACACCCGCAAAATCATGCCCAACGACGGCATACTGTGCCTCGATAATGGCATGTACAAGATCTGGTATGCCCGCTATTACCTTGCCAAGCTGCCGAATACCATCTTATTGGATAATGCTCTGGCCTCAATGGGGGCCGGCCTGCCATCGGCAATGGCCGCAAAGATGGTCCATCCCGAACGCCGGGTTCTGGCCATCTGCGGCGATGGTGGCTTCATGATGAATGCCCAGGAACTGGAAACCGCCGTGCGGCTGAAACTCGACCTGGTCATCTTGCTGCTACATGACGATGGCTACGGGATGATCCGCTGGAAACAAGCGGAAATGGGTTTTCCCGAATACGGTATGGCCTTCGGAAACCCTGATTTTGTCGCCTTCGCCGAAGCCCATGGTGCCCACGGACACCGCCCGAGTCATGCCGATGAGTTCGCACCAACGCTGCAGCGTGCCTTTAGCGAAGGTGGCGTACACCTGATCGATCTGGCTATCGATTATTCCGTCAATCATGCGGTGCTGGATGA
>CAYOLM010000287.1:0-2356 GCA_964404785.1 uncultured Mizugakiibacter sp. | reverse complement strand
ACGGCCTGCCGCCGGGCCTGGCGGTGTTCAAACGGGGCCGGGGATCAGGGCGGTTGACCCCTCAAGCCCAGGCCGAGGCCCTGTGCTCGTTGCTACTTGATCACTTTATCCGTCGCTGGAGTGAACCCGCCCGATCCGCTGACGATAAAGTCGCCAAGTTATTCTTCAGCACCGGACGTGCGGTTTTCAATGGCGCGGGTGAAGGTTCTATCGCCGCCGGAATTCAGGTTTGGCTGTCACGCTTTCATCTGCAACGACACAGCCATTCTCCAGTACTTTGGCTGGATGAGAATAAGGTCACGGATGACTTTGCTTTGTCGCTCGCCGTTGAGAACCGTGAAGCGCCATTAGAGCAGCCCACACCGCTAGCGAAAGTACTCTCGACCAAGCGCTGGGAGGCCAAGCGCTTGGGTGTGTTGCAAACAATATCCTTACTGGCCAGATTTTTTCCACCACTAAACCCTTACCTCAGCACAGGTGCCAAACAGCCCATACCCATTCCTGCAGAGGAATTACCGGGCTTGCTTTTCGACACGCTGCCAATCATCCGCTTGCTCGGCATTCGTGCCGTGTTACCCAAGGCGCTGGATCACCTGCTGCGACCACGCGTGTCGTTGCAGGTATCGGCCAAGGCTGACGGTGCCGCCAGCTTCCTGAATATCAACGATCTATTCACTTTCGATTGGAAGATTGCTTTGGGCGGGCGGGTGCTTACTCGTGTCGAGTTCGAGAAATTGGTCAAGAACGCGACTGGCATCATTCGTTTTAAAAACGAATATGTGTATCTCGATCCAGCAGAAATCGAACGCTTGCGGAGCCAATTACAAAAGCCACCCGATCTGCCCGGCACGGAGCTGTTGCGGATTGCCTTAGCCGGTGAATATGCCGGATCCCCGGTGCGCCTGGACCCGGCCACGCGCCGGATTATCCGGGACCTCACCGATATCGGCGAAGTGCCCTTGCCCCGGCATCTTGAGGCGAGTTTACGGCCTTATCAGCAGCGCGGTTACACCTGGCTTTATCGTAATGTCCGGGCCGGATTTGGTAGCATCATCGCCGACGACATGGGCCTGGGCAAGACTGTGCAGGTTATCGCCGCCGTGCTGAAACTCAAACAAGAAAAAATGCTGGATAACGCCGGGGTACTGGTCGTGGTACCGACCAGCCTGCTCAGTAACTGGCAAAAGGAAATTGCCCGCTTTGCCCCGACCTTGACCACGGCAATTTATCATGGCGCTCAGCGGAAAATGGAACCACTACGTCCGGATGTGCTGCTAACCACCTATGGGGTAGTGCGTAGCGACCAGGCAATTTTGAAAAAGATGCCCTGGCGAATCGTGATTGCTGATGAGGCCCAGAACATCAAAAATCCGCGAACTGCGCAGACCAAGGCTATCAAGGCTATGCCCGCCTCAACCTTCATTGCCATGACCGGCACCCCGGTGGAGAATCGCCTCTCGGAATACTGGAGCATCATGGATTTCGCCAACCGTGGCTATCTCGGTAGCCTTCCTCATTTCGTCCGTGAGTTTGCCGTGCCGATCCAGAGTCATCACGACCAGCATACGCTGCAACGTTTTCGCAAAATTACCGCACCGTTCCTGCTGCGGCGGCTCAAGTCAGACAAAAGCATCATTACTGATCTGCCCGACAAGATCGAGCAGGATCAATATTGCGAGCTCTCAAAAGAGCAAACCGCACTCTATGAATCCGTGGTCCGTGAGAGCCTTAAGGTCATCAACGGTGAATCCGACACGTTCCAGCGGCAGGGATTGGTGCTGCAGATGATTTTGGCATTGAAGCAGATCTGCAACCATCCGGCTCAGTATCTGAAAAAAGGTCAAGATGATGCGCGGTTATCAGGCAAGGCCATGCTGTTTCTCGATCTTCTCGACGCCATCCATGCCAGCCACGAGAAAGTCCTGATCTTTACCCAGTTCCGGGAAATGGGGGACCGACTTTCACGCTGGTTGACGGCACGTTTTGACCAGAAGCCATTATTCCTGCACGGCGGGGTCGCACGCAAGAAACGCGACGAGTTGGTTGAGGCGTTTCAGAATGATCGTACACAGTGGGCCTTTTTGCTGTCGCTGAAGGCGGGGGGTACGGGTTTGAATCTCACCGCAGCATCCAATGTCATTCATTACGATTTATGGTGGAATCCAGCCGTCGAGACCCAAGCCACCGATCGTGCGTACCGTATCGGGCAACACCAGAACGTGCAGGTGCATCGCCTGATCACCCGGGCTACGTTCGAGGAACGGATCAACGATATGATCCGCTCCAAACGCAAGCTTGCCGATTTAACCGTTGGCGTCGGTGAAAACTGGATCGGCAACTTGGGCAAGCAGGAATT
>CAYOLM010000286.1:0-2359 GCA_964404785.1 uncultured Mizugakiibacter sp. | reverse complement strand
CATCATGGTCATTCCGGTACTTGGGCGATAGATGTATTTCGCCAGACGCTTACGTTTGTAGTCACTCGTAAACTGACACCAGGTGCGTTTCTCAAGGCTCGGTTCCTGGGTCACCTGGTTCTCGGGTAGTTCTGATGCAGATTTTGGCATCGTCATGGATCCTGTATCCATGGCCCTGAAACCGATGCTATCCCAGACAGTCAGCGTATGGACTCAGGTTGCCACACAGGGTTAGCAGCCTGTCGGGCTTGGGTGATCGTGACGAGGCGAGTGGAAAATCGAGGACAGTTTTTCGGGCTTTTGAGGCGGATAGTGGTTCTATTGAACGATAAAGGCCGGAAAAATGGGCCGATTTGGGGCCGCCGCAGTAGATTGATCTCAAGTCCGACAGGCTGCTAGGTTCCACCGCACCATAGCGGGGCGCTTGACTCCTATTGACTACAGACGTAATCTACATTTTAAGATTACGGGTGTAATTGCTATGAATACCTTGATCACTGAAGCCGAAAGCCGGGTCATGGAGGTACTATGGAAGCGCTCACCACTACGCGCCAGCGAGGTGATATCCGCTCTATCTGACTCCTCAGACTGGCACGAGAAAACCATCAAGACCCTGCTCGGCAGGCTGCTGCGCAAAGGTGCCCTCACCCATACCCGGGAAGGCCAGCACTATCTCTACTCTCCCGCCCTGAGTCGCGGAAACTACGTGACCGCTGTAAGTCGCAGTCTGGTTCAGCGCTTGTTCGATGGCCGGGTAGCGCCCCTGGTCGCACATTTCAGCCGACACGAAGCGCTCTCGGCCCGCGATGTGGATGAACTCCGGCAGTTGCTACAGGAAATCGAAGACCATGAGCACTGAACCCCTGCTCCTGCTTCGAGCGCTAATTCTGGTCAGTCTTGCGCTCGCCCTCGTGCTGGCCCTGCGCAAGCCGGTGTTACGGCTTATCGGTGCCCGCACCAGTCTGTACCTGTGGCTGCTGCTCCCCACCTTAGCTCTGCTGCCATGGCTACCTGTCGCACCCGTAGCATCACTGATCGTGATGCAGCAGCTACCCACCATTCTCCTTAGCCCTTCCGCAATCCAGAGCGTTGCATTGTCTCCGACCCCATGGGTCTACTGGATCGTGCTGCTCTGGCTGATCGGAAGCATCACCGCCCTGCTCTACCTCAAGGCCAGACATCAGCGTCTACGCCAGCAGGTCGAAACCATGAGTACTGCGGAAATACGGCAATGGTCACGACGGCTACAGCGACTTGCCCAAGGTAAACTGCCACGCATTGCTTGGCATCCACAAGGTCCGGCAATACTCATCGGCTTACCAAACCAACTTCTGCTGCCACATAATCTGACGCATCAGCATAGTAACGCCGTAATCGACCTGATTCTGCGCCACGAACTCACCCATCATGCGCGACACGACCCGCTGTGGTTGCTACTGGGCGAACTCAGCGCTTGCCTGCTCTGGTTTCACCCTCTGGTGTGGATCGCCCTGCCCCGCCTGCAACTTGATCTCGAACTGGCCTGCGATGCCACCGTACTCGAGGCAACACCCACGCACCGGGTTGACTACGCCCGCACCCTGCTTCACTCGGCACACATCGTGCCGCAATGGAGCCTGATCCCGTGGCACTCTACGCCACATCTCAAGGAGCGACTCATCATGCTCAAGCAACGCCGTATTCATCCACTGATTCGCCGCATCAGCCAAGCCACACTGGCACTGGGCCTCACATCGGTCATCACCATCGCCTGGGCGGTGCAACAACCATCCGTCGTGCCGGAGCCTAATACCTCAGCACCGACAACTATCTATACAGGGCTTAATTCGAGTCCGCCACCCCGCAGCCTCTACCCCATTGAAGCGATTAGAAACGGGAAACAGGGTACGGTAATACTGAACGTACTGGTCGGCACCGATGGAATCCCACGCCAGATCAAAATATTGAATAATCAGAAAATTGATCCGCAACTCACCGCAGCCGCCGCAGCAGCTGTATGGAAATATCGGTTCAATCCCGGCACCCGGGATGGTCAAGCGATAGCTTCGTGGGTAAAGGTACCGGTCACCTACAAACTGAACAAACACATCACGGACAAGACCCCAACCCGGCAGCAAACAAGTCGCAACCCGAACACAGACAAATCTCGGCGGGGACAATAACTTCAGAAAACCGCAATAGAGGCAGTGCGGTAAGGATCTGGTTTTAATCCATAGTTTTAGCAAGTATTCCCCGACAAAGCCGGGGGCTTTATGGGGGAGCGCCTCAAAGGCGCCTAAAATCTTGTGAGCCGCCCAAGGCGGCGGCCCCCTCTGTCAGGATAGATGTCCGGTCTTCTAAAACGAGAAGTAACCCTAAG
>CAYOLM010000285.1:0-2369 GCA_964404785.1 uncultured Mizugakiibacter sp. | reverse complement strand
GAGCCAGGCACATACACATAGGTGGTACCGCTGGACCAGAATGCCCACCAGGGTTTGTCGACCCTGGTGGCGGTGGAAAAATCGACGCCCAGCCGGCCGATAACGAAGCGGTTATCCACTGGTGCCAGACGCACTCCGGTCTGAGTGCCAATCAGTCCGGCGTGGTTGGTATCAGCGCCCATCAGTACCGGGTAATAGTTGTACCAGAGTGCCGAGGGGGCCGAGGTGCCGGTCTGTTTGCCGCCCATGGTTTCCCAGGCCACGCAACTGTCGTAACTGCCGAATTGCGCTGCGCCGCATGATGATTGCAAGGCGACCACCGAATCGTCACGGCCGGGCAGGAAGGGCTTGGTCACCCCAAGGTACTCGTAGCCACCCCCGACAAAACGCAGGTGTGGAATCATGCTCGGTGTGGTGGCGATGCTCCGCGCCATGCCGGGAGTGAGATCGTTGATTACGCCGAGATGGCGACTGCCGTAGATGTCATAACCTAGCCAGGCCTTGATGGCTGCCTTGATCGGATCCAGATACCAGGCATTGTTGTTGGCCACCTGTATGGCCAGGCTGGCCAGCGAATCGCCGCCTCCCGCGCCACCAAAATCCAGCACCGCGATGACCTTGATCGGTTGCAGACCGGCCACCGTCAACCAATGTGCCTGATTGGCCAGCAGATAACGGGTGACCAGATCACCGGTGGAATGGGTGACGAACACGCAGCCATTTTGGCAAAGGCCGGATACCGATAAGTTGCGGAGTTGGGGCCAGAGTTCCTGGGCAATGCCCGTTTCCACGCGGCTACAGGAAGACCAGTCCAGCCGGGCATTGGCGTGTTGATCCCAGAACGCACTCCAGTAGGCATATCCATCGTTGTGTTGTTGTGCTGTATCCGGGCATTGGGTCAGCTGTGAGGGCTGAAAACCATGTACCAGTACCACAGGATAGCCAGCGATACCGGCACGTGCGTTACTTGGATATACGAAGAGCGCCAGTACGAACAGAGTGCACAGAGTCAAAAAAACCTTGGTTTGCATCATGATCCCTCCCCAGAGTTTCCGGATGCCTTGCAGGTTTAATACCGCGCTCGTGACAGCAGCGCAACAATAACTATACCGCCGTGTGGTGCACGATGTCATGCGTTAAACTCCCTGCAGCGGTTCAAGGGGAAGCGGATGAAGCGGATGAAGCGGCTCTGGCTGGTTCTGGTGGTGATTGTGGTGGCGGTTATCAGCGTAGTTTTCGCCATACCGCGCCATCATGGTTTGACTGACAAAGTGGTGGATGTGTCGATGCCACGGGGCAACGTAGCCATTGCAGCGAAGCCTACGAAAAGGCTAGTGACAACTCGAATACCGGTTACTTCGGCACTACATCTGAACGACATGCAGCGGGCCACGTTCCGGCAGATTGCCGCGCAGTATGCCGCCAACGCACGATTTCCTCCTTGGTCGGTGCCGTTGGATCCGCAGCAGTGGACGTTATTGCATCCCAACGCATCAATTCCGGTACGCATACCGTTGCAATTGCCTTCGGGCAGTGCTGAGCTGGCGGTGGCCTTGGCACACGCCACATTGTTCAGCGATCAACCGATCAAGGTTCGTGCCAGTCTGAGTGCGCCGCCGGATACGCTGGCCGGGATTGATCGGGTCGAGGCCCGTATCGTAACCCTCAGTGGCCGGGTTCTCGATCACTTTGCCATGCAGGTGTCTTCACGACAGTTAGCAGGAGCAAGAGACTATGAGGGTCAATTGGCCGCGGATTCAACGCGCGATTGGCCGCGAACCTTGCGTGTGCAGGTCAGTGTCGTGGTCAATGGCCAAGTCCTGCAGGTTTTGGCCCCATTTCGCTATGAGAAACCTCAAGCCCTACTCGAAGCCGTTGGTCCAGCGTATGTGCAGGGCGCCAACCTGGTGATTCCTTTGCACTTTAATCACGTGCAGGCAGGTTATTACCGGATCCAGGCTAATTTGCTGGATGCCCGGCTGGGTATCCCGGTGGCGCACCTGGTGAGTAGCGGCCAGCTCGACTTTGGTGGCGACGGGCTGGTGCTGCGTTGTCATGTCAGTGTTCTCAAGGCGCAGCGTGCCCCCGGGCCCTATCGCCTGAGTGGATTTTTGATCGAGCATATGGCGGATCGACCGGGCACTCCAACCTTGCTGGGGCGTAGCGCCAAAACGTCCTATCCGGTGCAGGGGTTCCCTCTTTCCGACTATACCGATACGCCTTACCGGAATCTGGAAGTGCAGGCTCGATTACATTTTCTGCGCCGTCTGGGATCCCCCAACCGGGACTGAGGGCTGGCCCAACATAGTCTCCGCAGGGCGGTTTGCTTGCCGCTCCCAGCAGGTATCGGGAAAACGGCTCAGGACATT
>CAYOLM010000284.1:0-2411 GCA_964404785.1 uncultured Mizugakiibacter sp. | reverse complement strand
TCATCCGCACCTTAACCAAGCCTGCCGCATCAACGCTGATCTCGTAGACCAGGCCAAGATCGACGATATTGAGGCCGAGTTCCGGATCAATCACCACCCGCAGGGCTTCCTCGGCTCGGGCGACCACTGCGGCATCATCCTGCGACACGTTCACTTTGGACTCTCATGGTTCGATCCCACCCATACCGCAATGCAATAGGTCGTGCCATCAGCCTCGAAGTCGCCATGCCAGCGGTGCCCACGCTTGCTAAGTTCGGGCAATAAAAATACCGGCTCACGGCACAGCAGTGCCGACAGCACCTGGCCCGTGGACATCGACTCAAGAGCAGCGAGGATGCGCACCATCGGTTCGGGTGGATCGAGATCACGAAGATCAAGCTTGGTCGTGGGCTCCGGCCACTCGGCTGCAACAACATCGGTGTCCACAGCGGGCCCCGATGCCACCACCGTTGGCTCCGTGGTGGCCGGGCTGAACAAAACTTCCCAGTCACCATCACTCATTTCTCTGGCCTCATGGGTAAACCCGCGCGAGCCCAACATGTTCAGTAGCGGGGTCGGCTTAAATGTCGCCAGCAACCGTAAACCTTGTTTCGGCTGCAAAGCCGCTACCGCCGCCATAATCTGCTCAAAGGGCTCACCCCCGTCACGCAATATGGGTCGTACATCGAGATCGATATAGGTTGTCACTGCTATCTCCTCTCAGTCAGCTCGATCGTATGGAGGCCATGAAAAGTCGGGGGCGTTGGCTGCCGGCGGGAAATCGTGCCGCCATGGGGACATCGTCAAGACGCCGCGCCCGCAGCAGTTGTACGACGATACCGGTGGTCGCCAGCAACATCAGGGCTGCGGCAAGGCGAAATACCCACGTAGCATCAACCAACAGCGCCGCCATCGCCCCCCATACCCCAAGAAAATAGAGTACGAACCATTTCCGGGCGCGGTGCTCGTTAACCAAATCCTGTACCCGGGGGGTAACCGCCTTGCCGAGAACCGGGCCGTAGCATTCCAGCCAGGTCACGAAGGGCACAATCTTGTAGAGCGTGGCCAGACCAAGCCCCGACAGCCAACCGAAGGCGATCAAGAACACCACGGCACCGATATGCTGGCTGAGCTGCTGCAGACCGAGCAAACTCGCTATCAACAACACCGCCAGCACCAAAGACGCCATGGCTGGTATCACCATTTTGCTGTTCAGTTCGATGACCCGACGCCTGCGGGTTTGATAAAGACGCATGACATCATAGATATACAGGGCGCCGGCAATCAGTCCAAGTACCGCAGCGATCAGCAGAATCAACCCCGGACCACGGTTCAGGACGATCGCCGCACTACCTCCAAGAATCACCACGCCCAACGCCGTAGCGCCGAGCCAGAATGCCCCGTGACTGCTCACTCGGTCTTGTTCGGGGGCCAACATAAACATAGCGAGCAGTCGATAGCTGACGCCCATGGCGGTAAGGGTGAGCCAACCGCCAAGGCCCGCGACGACGTGCAGCGGTAAGGCATAGGCCAGCATCTGCACCAAAGCAGGGCCACTCGTGACCCCACCCAGTACCAATGTGAATAGGACCCCAAAGCTCACTACAGCGGCGAGGCAACAGATCCAAACTACGATAAAGCGTGCCGGTAAGGCCAGCGGCCGGGCCCTCCACGGGGTCAGACCAAGATCCCATAAGAGCAGCCCGAAACCCGCAACAAGCAACCCACTCGCCAGCGGGAAGAATGGGAAAATAACTTTAATAGTTCCACCCAGACTCAGAAATCCGAGCAGCAGCACGACGATCCCGCTGGCAAGACACACCAATACAGGCAAGGACAACCCCATACTGTAGAGCGGCTTGGCGACCAGTACCGGCACAAACTGGAACAGTGCGCCACAGAGCAGCAGGCTTAGCCAGCCCAGGACCACTAAGTGCACCAGAACCAGGGTTGCCAGCGCACCAATAGGTAGCTGGGGGTATCCATAACCCACCGTCATCAGCACCTCAGTCACCAGCAACGCCGCCAGAGCAACTGTAAAATACGCCATGGTCCAGCGGGAGAGCGTGACACCCGTCATTCAGAATCTCCAACTCAGGGACGTGCGAGTACCTGCGCACGTCCCTATTTCAACAAACTTCAGCTGGCTTGCGGCAACTTACGAATCTGTACCCGCCAAGCCTCGGGACCCTGTTCGAGGTAGGTCCAGGAGAACTGTTTGGGATGCTCGGCTTCGAGCTGGTAGTACAGCGGCTTGGGGTCGTGATCGTTAATCAGGATAAAGGACGTATCGGGGAGCAATTCATCGACCAACTCAAAAATGCGGGCGTGGCGCTGAGCCGGAATGAGGCTGCGAACGTCCACCTCAGCAGGTACGGGAGAAGCGATGGAATCAGACATGGAAGGGTTCCTTGAAAGATGAACAAAGTGCA
>CAYOLM010000283.1:0-2414 GCA_964404785.1 uncultured Mizugakiibacter sp. | reverse complement strand
GTTCAAGCATCGGTTTGACGATATGAAAATAGGGGGAAATATCGAAATCACGGGGAGCAAACAGGCTGGAGTGGCGTATGTATAACATCTCTCGTAGCGCTTTGCGGGCTTGCGGATCCGCTGTTGGGATGGACTCGATATCGGGCAGAATTGGGTAACGTACTGATTGGAAGGCTTCGGCAATCAGTGACGAACAGATGGCCCGGGTGGGATCGCCACTCCCCAGGGCGAGTATGCGGCGTCGCCAATGCCCTGGTATTGGGGGAGTGGGCAGCAGATAGCGCAGCAGATCGACGATATTGCGGATATCGTAGCGTTGGCCGATACGGCCGATGACGTGTGCCAGCACCTGATTGATTTCGCCTGCATTCAATCCTACCGGACGGCAGATACGGACATGCCAGCCGGCATAGGTTTGCAGGGGGATAGCCTGCACACCGGCGAGCACATCCGCTTCGATGAGCATTTGTTGGTCAGCTTCAGCATCGGATGTAGCCCCGACATACAGGCCCGCATGCGACCAGCTTGATTGGGTGAGGTACTTGATGGCCGTGCTGAAGCGACTGCTGCCCTCGACCAGCAGTACGTCACCGGGACGTATGGTGGCCGCAAGCAGCTCGAATCGCGAGGTAGGAATACAGTGCTCAGTGGGTCGCGACCGGCTCAGGTACCGAGCCAGACACTGGCCCAACGACTCGAAAGGACGAAACATGGGCGATTCCTCGATATTGCCAATACGCGATGAGCGGGTCGAAGTTATTTTCTTATTTCATATTGGACAAGCTTGCAACTGGAGTCCAGGTGTTCTCTGGCGCGATAATGCTCCTTTTCGAGGAAAGCTGACCTATGAGTACCTTTACCCGTTGCGATCCGAACCGTCACATTCGTGCTCCGCACGGTAGCCAGCTTACCTGCAAGAGTTGGCTTACCGAGGCCCCGTACCGGATGATCCAGCACAATTTGCAGCAGGATGTCGCAGAAAATCCGGCCGAACTGGTGGTGTATGGCGGCATCGGGCGCGCGGCACGCAATTGGGAATGCTACGACGCAATCCTCGCAGCGCTGCGTGAGCTGAACGATGACGAGACCCTGCTGGTGCAGTCGGGTAAACCGGTCGGTGTCTTTCCGACCCATCCCGGCGCCCCCCGGGTACTCATCGCTAATTCCAATCTGGTGCCGGCCTGGGCCAACTGGGAGCACTTCAACGAACTCGACCGCAAAGGTCTGATGATGTTCGGCCAGATGACGGCCGGTTCATGGATTTACATTGGCTCCCAGGGCATCATCCAGGGCACCTACGAAACCTTTGTCGAACTGGGCAAGCAGAGTTATGGCGGCAGCTTCAAGGGCAAATGGATACTCACTGCCGGCCTGGGGGGCATGGGTGGCGCACAGCCACTCGCTGCCAGCCTTGCCGGAGCCTGCTCGCTGGTTATCGAGTGTCAGCAATCACGCATTGATTTTCGCTTAAAGACCCGCTATGTCGACGAACAGGCCAAAGATCTGGATGACGCGCTGGCCCGTATCGAGCAATACACCCAGGCCGGCCAGGCCAAGTCGATTGCCTTGCTGGGTAATGCTTCTGAGGTTTTGCCGGAAATACTACGCCGCGGCGTGCGGCCGGATGTGGTCACCGATCAGACCAGTGCCCATGATCCACTCAATGGCTATCTACCCTCCGGCTGGACGCTGGAACAGTGGCAGGAACGCCGTGAGTCCGATCCTGCGGGGACCGTCCGGGCTGCAAAACAGTCCATCCGCAAGCATGTCGAGGCGATGCTGGCTTTTCATGCTCAGGGCATTCCAACCTTTGACTATGGCAACAACATCCGCCAGATGGCCAAGGATGAAGGTTGCAGCAAGGCCTTCGATTTCCCCGGTTTCGTGCCGGCCTATGTGCGGCCCTTGTTCTGCCGGGGTATCGGCCCATTCCGCTGGGTGGCACTGTCCGGTGATCCTGAAGATATCTACAAGACCGATGCCAAGGTCAAGGAACTGATTCCCGATGACCCGCATTTGCATCACTGGCTGGATATGGCTGAGGAGCGTATTCAATTTCAGGGTTTGCCCTCACGGATTTGCTGGGTGGGATTGGGACAACGCCATCGGCTCGGCCTGGCCTTCAACGAAATGGTCCGCAAAGGTGAGTTGCAAGCCCCGGTGGTGATCGGTCGGGATCACATGGATTCCGGCTCCGTTGCTAGTCCCAACCGCGAAACCGAGGCCATGCGCGATGGTTCGGATGCCGTGTCCGATTGGCCCATTCTCAACGCCTTGTTGAATACGGCCAGCGGTGCGACCTGGGTCAGTTTTCATCATGGTGGCGGTGTCGGCATGGGCTACAGCCAGCACGCCGGGTTAGTCATCGTTTGCGATGGCTCCGAGGCGGCCGATCAGCGCCTCGCCCGGGTGCT
>CAYOLM010000282.1:0-2414 GCA_964404785.1 uncultured Mizugakiibacter sp. | reverse complement strand
ACGTGGCCAGCGCCAAAGCGCTGCTGTTGCGCTGGATCAGCTGGGCCAGACGTTGTCGGCTGGCACCATTCAAACGCTTGGGCGCAACGGTAAAGAGGTATCTTGCCGGGATCCTCGAACACTTCCGTTGCGGCTTAAACAATGGCTTTGCCGAAGCCATCAATGGCCGTATTCAAGCCGCCAAGGTACGAGCCAAAGGCTACGGCACCGACACCCATCTGATCACTATCAGTTATCTCGTCTGTGCCAAGCTCAGACACTTGCCGAAGAACCCGTGGATTCATCGTTCCAAGCCTATACGCGCCTGAACATCAACCACACAAATCGAAGAAGAGCCCAATGAGAGAATCTTGCTGGGGGACAGCTAAAAGGGTCTCCATAGTCGAGATAAAAAGCCTCACAATTTAAGTGGTACTTTTTACTTCACAGGCGGCAACCCGACGCCATCCCAATGCTGTCATTGCCTCGGGCTAACGCCTATGGGCCAGGTAAACCACATAAGCCGTGTCCAACTCGGGCAGACGCTCTTAAGCAACCCCGGTGATGAGGTTCCGTTGCTGAAAAAAGCAGCGGACGCTGCGAACTGCGCTCGGCACCGGTAAACTGCACGTTTCCTATACTGCTAACCCATGAGCGACGAAATCCGCGATTCCCACGACTTTATCCGGCAGATTGTTGCCACTGACCGTGCTGCCGGCAAGCACGGTGGCCACGTAGTTACCCGTTTTCCGCCTGAACCGAATGGTTATCTGCACATCGGCCACGCCAAGTCGATCTGCCTGAACTTCGGTATCGCTCACGAGAACGATGGGGTTTGCCACCTGCGGCTGGATGACACCAACCCCAGCAAAGAAGATCTGGAATACGTCGAAGCCATCCAGCAGGACATCCACTGGCTGGGTTTCGACTGGGATTTGCTACGTCATGCTTCCGACTATTTCGAGGTTTTCTATCGCGGTGCCGAAAAGCTGATCCGCACCGGCAAGGCCTATGTCTGCGATCTCGATGCCGACTCGGTGCGCACCTATCGCGGTACTTTGACCGAAGCGGGTAGAAATTCTCCTTACCGAAATCGCAGTGTCGAGGACAACCTCGATCTGTTGCAACGCATGCGTGCAGGTGAATTCGCCGAGGGCGCAAAAACCCTGCGGACCAAGATCGACATGGCTGCCGGCAACATCAACCTACGCGATCCAGCGATCTATCGCATCCGCAAGATCCCCCACCAGCACACCGGCGATGCCTGGTGCATCTACCCGATGTATGACTACGCCCATTGTGTTTCCGACGCGATCGAAGGTATTACGCATTCCCTGTGCACCCTGGAGTTTGAGGATCACCGGCCGCTGTATGACTGGTTTCTGCAGCAGCTCGATCTGCCTGGCGACCCAGCACTGACCGAACCCTTGCGCCAAAACGGTCAATGGCTGCCGCCTAGCACCCCCCGGCAAATCGAATTTGCCCGTTTGAACATCGATTACACAATTCTGAGTAAACGCAAGCTGATGGCCTTAGTCCGCGATAAGCTGGTGACCGGCTGGGACGATCCGCGCATGCCTACGCTCTGCGGTATGCGCCGACGCGGCTTTACCCCGGCTGCGATCCGGGATCTGATACAAAGAATTGGCGTTACCAAACAGAACAGTGTGATCGAATTCGGCTTGCTCGAAAGCTGCGTTCGTGATGATCTGGATAGCCAGACTCCACGACGCCTGGTGGTTCTCGATCCGCTCAAGCTGGTGTTGAGTAATTGGCCGGATCGAGCTGTGGAAACCTTACAACTACCCAATCATCCCAAGGATGCATCTTTCGGCGTGCGCCAGCTTGCTGTGGATCAGGAGCTATGGATCGAACAAGAGGATTTTTCGGAAGACCCGCCGAAGGGCTTCAGACGTCTGGTGCCCGGGGGTGAAGTACGGCTGCGTGGTATCGGCATCGTGCGCTGCAATGCTCTCATCAGGGATTCGTTAGGCCGGATTACTGAGCTGGACTGTACGCTGGATCCCGACTCCCGCCCCGGGTTGCCGGGGGCCAACCGTAAGGTCAAGGGGACCATTCATTGGGTTAGTGTGCGGCATGCCATCCAGGTTGAGATTCGACTTTACGACCGCCTGTTCGACATCGCTAACCCCGACCAGGTCGATGAGGGCAAAGGTTATCAGGACCATCTCAATCCCGATTCGCTACAGATTCTCAAAGCTTGGGCCGAGCCTTCACTGGCGGCGGCGGAAGCCGAGCAGCACTACCAGTTTGAACGCTTGGGGTATTTCGTCGCCGACCGCTACGATCACCGTACCGGGGCTCCTGTTTTCAATCGCACCCTCAGCTTGCGGGACAGCTGGTCGCGCCGGTAGCAGGGCTAGGAACTTGTCGGACTTGAGATCAATCTACTGCGGCGGCCTCAAATCGGCCCA
>CAYOLM010000281.1:0-2452 GCA_964404785.1 uncultured Mizugakiibacter sp. | reverse complement strand
CTTGATGCCATTGACCTGGTTTATCGCCGTACCGGTGAGATCACCTCGCTCGCTCGCGAAGTATCCGACGAGCTTGAATCCGATTACGAACTTTCCGAATTGGTACGTTCCGAGCTGGAGACCGATGCCCCAGTCGCGCGCTTGCTGCAATCAATGTTCGAGGATGCGGTGCATGCCGGAGCCTCTGATATTCATATCGAACCCGAAGACCGGCAACTACGGATTCGCCAGCGTATCGACGGAGTACTTAATGAACAGGTCGTGCCTGGCACCCGCACCTCCCAGGCGCTGGTGACCCGGCTCAAGCTACTCTCAAACCTCGACATATCGGAAAAGCGGCTGCCTCAGGATGGGCGTTTTTCCATCCGTATCGAGGAGCGATTGTTCGATGTGCGCCTGGCCACCATGCCGGTTGAGCATGGCGAAGTCGTGGTCATGCGCCTTCTGGACCAATCTGTACCGCAACGTTCGCTCAGCGAAGTCGGCATGCCGGCCGCTGTGCTGGCTTCCTACCGTCGAGTACAAGCCCTGCCACACGGCATGATTCTGGTGACCGGCCCGACCGGTAGTGGTAAGACCACCACCTTGTATTCGGCCCTCAGTGAACTGAACCAGCCTGGGACTAAGATCATCACCGCCGAGGATCCGGTTGAATACCGGCTGGCACGTATTAACCAGGTTCAGGTCAACCCCAGGATCGGGCTGGACTTTGCCCGCATTCTGCGTAGTGCTTTGCGTCTCGATCCGGATGTAATCATGGTGGGTGAAATCCGTGATGAGGATACCGTGCAGATTGCCCTGCGGGCGGCCATCACCGGGCATTTGGTGCTTTCCACCTTGCATACCAACGATACCATCGCCACCCTGGGTCGACTGCTCGATATGGGTGCCAGGGGTTATATGATTGCTTCCGCCTTGCGTGGCGTGCTTGCCCAGCGTCTGGTGCGCAAGGTCTGCGAACGCTGTGACGCGGCCCATACGCCGGATGTGCAGGAGAGCGAATTTCTCAAAATCCTCGGTGCCGATGCGACTTCGCAGCAGTTATGGCGAGCTGGCACGGGATGCCCCTATTGCAATAGCAGCGGTTACCGTGGCCGTATCGGGGTGTTTGAGTGGCTGGAAATTACCCCGGACTTGGCTGAGGCTATTCGGGCCGAGGCGGTAACGCGGTTTACTGATCCACGCTTGCAACCGGCAGATTTTCATCCCCTGGCGTTATCCGCACTGGATCTAGCCCGGCAGGGCATCACTTCCATCGCCGAAGTGATGCGGGTTGCCGGAGACACCTCGTTACTGGAACAACCGACCGCAGTCACAGGAGACCCTTGACATGGCTCGCTTCAGCTATCGAGCCCGTTCGGCGAGCGGTGAGCTAGTGAACGGAACTCTGGAGGGTGAGTCGGCAGGGGCGGTAGCCTCCCGCTTGATCGATCTCGGTATCACTCCGGTAGAAATCAATCCGGCGCAGGAATCCGCTGCCGGGTCGCTCCGCAGTCTATGGCAGGCACTTAGCCGCGAGCGCATTACCTTGGATGATCTACTGCTGTTCAGCCGGCAGATGCATGCCCTGGTGCGCTCCGGCGTACCCCTGGTACGTGGGCTGCAGGGCTTGCGAGATTCAACCCGTAACCAGGCGATGCGTCAGGTACTCGATAGTATTCTCGAATCCCTGGCCGCCGGGCAGGATCTGGCGGGCAGCTTCGCCCGCCACCCCGAGGTTTTTCCGCCGATGTATATCAGTTTGGTACGGGTGGGGGAGAATTCCGGCACCCTGGAGAAATCCTTTCAATTTCTGCACCAGTACATCGGGCTCGAACGGCGTACCCGCAACCAGATCAAGTCAGCTCTGCGCTATCCGACCATCGTGATCGTCGCCATCATGGCCGCCATGGCGGTGCTGACGCTGTTTGTGATCCCGGCTTTTGGGAATCTATACCATCATTTCGGTAACAAGCTGCCGCTGCCGACTCGCATCATATTTGCTGTTTCGATGTTCGCCTCCCATTACTGGTGGGTGATTCTCGGCATTGCCGGGCTCGCTGCCTGGTGGGTCTGGGCCTGGAAGCGCACCCCCAAGGGACAACTGCTGTGGGATCGCTACAAGTTGCGGCTTCCGGTTGTGGGCGGCATCCTTGAACGTGCCGCAATCGGTCGGTTTGCCCGCACCTTTGCCATCATCCAGCGTGCCGGCGTACCCCTGGTCCAAGGGATAACCCTGGTGGCGGAATCGGTCGGCAACGCTTACCTGGGCCGTCGCTTACTGGGCATTCGCGACGGGATCGAACGCGGCGCCAGCATTGCCGTGACCGCCGCGGCCACCAATCTTTTTCCCGGCCTGGTTTTGCAGATGATCCAGGTGGGTGAAGAAACCGGCGCCCTGGACGATATGCTCGATGAGGTGGGGATGTTCTACGAAGAGGAAGTCGATTATGACCTGGCCCGCTTGTCCAGT
>CAYOLM010000280.1:0-2459 GCA_964404785.1 uncultured Mizugakiibacter sp. | reverse complement strand
GGGGTATACAAGTGCTGCTCCAGCCAGTCAGTGGGCGTTCCACGTCCATATTTTTGCGTCGTTTCCGGGTTTTTGGCAGCCAGCCGATACAATTCGGCACCTTGCCAGAGAACCTTGTGGATACCGTAGACCATAGGACTGTGCGGATCCCCGGTCGTCTCGACACGAGCATGGTGTTTACGGTGTACCGCCACCCATTCCTTGGTAATTATGCCGGTAGTCAGCCATGCCCAGAAACGGAAAAAGTGCGCCAGAAGTGGCTGGAAATCCACGCCCCGGTGCGCCTGACTACGATGCAAATACAAGGTTACGGTAAAAATGGTCAACTGGGTGACGATCAAAATATATACGAACATGCCCAGCAGGCCGACCTGAGTCAGGCCGCCGCTAGCAAAAGAAATCAGGGAGTCAAACATCAATGTGTCCAAAAGCACTACTCTACGCACGGCACTCTACTACAGCCCTGCCCTTGCCGAGGTGAACACAACCCTACTTGTGATGGGGCGTTATGAACTGGGACAATTTGCTTCGGTATGCATTCATCTGGATCGCACACTCTTCTGCAACTCAACGAAGTGTACCGCCGCCGCGGTGGGCACAATGTGGTGCAAGGGGTGTCATTAACCTTGCAAGCAGGTGACGTCTTGGGATTGCTCGGCGTCAACGGCGCTGGTAAGTCCACGACCCTGATGATGATGGCAGGTGCCCTGGCTGCAGACCGGGGCCAGGTCAGCGTGCAGGGCAAAAATCTGGCTGAAGTACCCGGTCAGGCACGCCAGACCTTGGGCTATCTTGCCGAGCACGCCCCACTATGGAACGAACTCAGCGTTATCGAGCAATTACACGCCAGCGGGCAACTGCGGGGCCTGAGTTTACGCCAGCGCACCCAACGCAGCCGCCAACTGATCCATGAGCTGCATCTTGATGATGTTGAGACACGGCTATGCGGACAGTTATCCCTTGGTCAACGGCAGCGGGTCGGACTGGCCTGTGCACTGCTACACGAACCGTCCCTGCTGATTCTCGATGAACCCGGCAATGGACTGGATCCATTGCAAGCCGAGATGTTACGGAGCTTGTTGCGCGAGCGTGCCAGCACCGGTGTCGGTATCGTGCTATCCACGCATCTACTCAGCGAAGTGACCGCCGTGTGTACTCGCGTAGCGATCCTTCACGAGGGTCGTCTGCAGCATGACGCAGCCGTTGCAGTGACCCCGGAGGCTCTGCACATCGGCTTTGCGATGCCGGTCGACGTGACTTGGTTGAAAACCCTGCATGGGGTTCGCGAAGCGGAAGCAGAAGACCCCTTGCAGGTGCGCATCGTGCTTGAGGATCCGACCCAGGTTGCTGCCCTGACCCGCACTCTGGTCGCCGCTGACTTGCCACCGGTACGTATCGAGCCAGCCTCGCCCCCCTTGGCCCGCCTGTTTCTCGATATAGCCAGCCATCAGGCGATTACCTGAGATGACAGTATGGATACGCTGACCGTTGCCCGTATCGAATTCCGTCGCCTGGCCGTACGGCCGATGGTCTGGTGGCTGACTGCAGCTACTTTAGCCTGGCTGGCTTGGAACTTTATTATCGGCCTGAGTGGATTTCTCAAGCTCGAACCACGCCTTGCTGCCTTGCCGGGAGCACCAGGCTTCACCGACTTGGTAGCCGTTCCCTTATTGGCCCAATTCGCCCAGATTGCCCTGCTGCTAGCACCACTACTGGCCATGTCCAGCCTTGCTGGAGAACGCCGCAACGGCACTTTGTCGATGCTCTTCGCAGCTGGCACCGGAGTTTCCGGGATCGTACTGGGCAAGTACCTGGCACTACTCGCCTGGATGGGCATCATGCTGCTGCTGGTATTGGCGATGCCACTGTCCCTGGCACCCGCTACCGCACTCGACTGGGGCAAACTTGCTGCCGCCGGCCTCGGTATCGCCCTGCTGTTGGCCACTCTGCTCGCTTTGGCTGTGGCCTGCTCGGCCGCCACAAGCCAGCCGGCATTGGCGGCCGCTGGTGCGCTGATTCTGAGCTTGCTGCTGTGGGCCGGTTCACTAGCAGGCAGTGACCTTGCTACCGCCAGTCCGATATTGCATTACCTTACCCTGCCCAGCCATCTTCGCCCATTGTTACGCGGCTTGGTCGATACCCGTGATCTGCTCTACTTTCTTCTATTGATTGGACTGGCGCTGAGCTTTGCCGTACATCGGCTCGGCAATGAACGGAGTATGGGCTGATGCGCCGGCATCTGGACAGCCTGTTGTTCGCCGTGCTGCTGTTGCTAGGTACCGCTGCCGTGGCCTATCTGTCCACCCGCTACAGCGCTACTTTCGACTGGACCGCTTATGCCCGGGCCAGTCTGGCGCCCCAGAGTCGGGCCCTTCTCAAGACCTTGAACGGCCCGCTTGAAGTCACCAGCTATGCCAGTCCCGGCACAGGCCTGCGCCCCGCCATACGCAGTTTTATTA
>CAYOLM010000279.1:0-2477 GCA_964404785.1 uncultured Mizugakiibacter sp. | reverse complement strand
ACCTGAGCAGTAATGAGGATGCTATAGAGACGATTATTCAGGCTATCGAGAAGGCGGGTTACAAACCCGGTGCTGATATTGCCATTGCAGTCGATAGCGCCGCCAACTCATTTGCCGTTGACATGCAAGGTAGTTATGACCTGAAATGGTCAGGTTTGGGCGCGATGCAAAGTGCTGACCTGATCAGCATGGCAGAAGAATGGGTATCGAAATACCCAATTATCCTTTGGGAAGATCCACTGGCCGAAGGTGACTGGGATGGATTTAAGAAGTTTACTCATCGGCTTGGGGAAAGGATCGAGGTGGTTGGGGACGATAACTTTGTCACCAATACTCAGTATATCCGTCGGGGGATAGAGGAAGGTACCGCCAATTCTGCCCTAATAAAACTAAATCAGATCGGCACGGTATCTGAAGCGATTGCAGCAGTACGGATGTGCCGTGATGCTGGCTGGCGGTATTTTATATCCCATCGTTCCGGGGAAACAGAAGATACTTTCCTAGCTGATTTTGCGGTGGCCATGGATGGAGGACATTTGAAGACCGGTTCAGCGTGCCGCAGTGAACGCATCGCTAAATACAACCGCCTGCTGGAGATTGAACAGGAACTCGGTAAGGCCGCTTTGTATTATTGGAGCTGATCGTTTTTTGTGATGATGGCAAGTTGACAAACTTGCTGAACATTGTGAGGGAGAGGTGTTCGCGTCTTGGATTGCGACGCGAATCCCCTCTCGATGTGATCTACTTCATCGCCTTAACACGAAGTCGATTGAGTAATTTTATTGCTTTTTCCTGCGGCGGCGAACCGGACGTTGCCTATCGGGGGGGGATTGGGTGTCGTCATTTCCGGCCCGGCTTATTTTTAACTGCTGACCGGCTACCCAAACTTTTCTCAAATGCTGGAAAGTTTCAGCGGGCATGGACTCTGGTAGGTCGACGTGACTAAAATCATCACGGATGTCGATATGCCCGATATAGCGGCTGTCGAGGTCGGCTTCGTTAGCAATGGCGCCAACGATGTTGCCGGGCTTGACCTTGTGTCGGGCACCCACTTCGATGCGGTAGCGTTGCATGCCCGGTTCGGGTGGAGCCAGGTGTTTCGACGAACGGGTGGCGGGCTTGCGCGATTTATGCTCGTCCCGGGTCCATTCGGCCTTGGCTGGCGGGGACGGTTTGTTTTGTAAAAGCAACGGTGTGTCGCCCTGCAGCAGTTTGGCCAAGGCGGCGGCAATCTCCGTGGCGGGGACGTTATGTTCTTGCTGATATTGCTCAATCATCTGGTTGAACAGATCCAGATCCTCGTTGCCAAGAGTATCGGTAATCCGTTGTTTGAAGCGGGCGATACGCCGATCGTTGATTAACTCGGTGGATGGTAACGCCATGATCTCGATTTTTTGCCGGGAGGCCTTCTCGATGGCGTACAGCATGCGTTTTTCGCGTGGGGCGACAAACAAGATGGCATCACCCTGGCGGCCGGCCCGACCGGTACGGCCGATCCGGTGAATATAGGCTTCAGTATCGTAGGGAATATCGTAATTGATGACATGGCTGATGCGCCCCACGTCAAGGCCACGGGCAGCGACATCGGTAGCTACCAGAATGTCGAGCTTGCCGTTCTTAAGCTTTTCAACGGTGCGTTCCCGCTGATTCTGTTGGATATCACCATTGAGGGGTGCTGCGGCATAGCCACGTGCTTGCAGTTTGTCTGCCAACTCGCTCGTGGCGGTTTTGGTGCGCACAAAAACGAGCATGGCATCAAACGGCTCAGCTTCCAGAATGCGGGTCAGGGCATCCAGTTTATGCAGGCCGCTGACCGGCCAAAAGCGCTGTCGTATGGTCTCGGCTGTGAGCGTCTTGACCTTGATAGTGATCTGTTCGGGCTGGTTCAGATGCTTTTGGGCGATACGACGGATCTGCTGGGGCATGGTGGCTGAAAACAGCGCAATCTGTCGATGGTCGGGGGTTTGCTCCAGCACCCATTCCACGTCGTCAATAAAACCCATACGCAGCATTTCGTCAGCTTCGTCGAGTACCAGCGCGCGGAGTTGCTCCAGCTTCAGAGTACCGCGACGCATATGATCCATAACTCGCCCGGGGGTGCCCACTACAACCTGTGCACCGCGCTGCAGTGCGCGGATCTGGCCGCGATATTCCTGACCGCCATAAATGGGTACTACATGAAAATCCTGCATGCGCATAGCGTATTTCTGGAAGGCCTCGGCGACCTGGATAGCTAGTTCGCGAGTAGGCGTCAGCACTAGGACCTGGGGCTCTTTATTGCGCACATCGATTCTGGAAAGTAGGGGCAGAGCAAAGGCTGCGGTCTTGCCCGTACCGGTCTGGGCCTGGCCTACGACATCCTTGCCGACCAACAACAATGGGATAGTTTGTGCCTGGATAGGGGTGGGGACTTCGTAACCAACTTCATCCAGCGCTTGCAGTAAGGGTTCAATCAAGGCCAATTGGCGAAACGTGGA
>CAYOLM010000278.1:0-2487 GCA_964404785.1 uncultured Mizugakiibacter sp. | reverse complement strand
ACTGGCTGGAAAGGGTGACCTGTTCACGCAGGATACGCACCTGATCGACCACAATCTCGGTACGTAGCCGGCCTTCACGATTGACACCCCGACTGACCCGAACCAGATCAGGATGAGTACCCGCCTGGCGCAGCCGACAGCCATGGCAAGTACCGCAGGCCATTTTGCCGTTGGGCGACTGGCACAGCAGGCGCGCCACCAACCATTCGAGCAGAACACGCTTACCCAAGCCGGCTGCCCCCTCCAGCAGCAGCGCATGCGGCATCCGGTCTTGCTCGATACGCCGGGCAAACTGAGTACGGAGCCCATCGAGCCAGGATGGCCAGGCATTCATTGCCAGTCTTTCCAGCGCCGATCGATTTCTGCGCATGCGGCGGCGAGTACTTGTTCAGGGGAAAGGCTTGCATCCAACACGAAGAAGCGTTCGGGATATGCTGCGGCCCGTGCTCGATAGGCCGCCCGCACCTCGGCAAAGAATCTCGTCGATTCGCGTTCGATCCGATCGCTTTGACCGCGCCCCGCTATTCGGGCTTGCCCCAGCTCCACCGGCAGGTCCAGCAAGAAGGTCAGATCCGCCTGCAGATCCTGGGTGGCCCAATGTTCCAGTGCGGCAATGCGCTCGAATGGCTGACCACGACCAGCCCCCTGGTAAGCATAGCTGGCATCGGTGAAACGGTCACAGATCACCCAATGACCTGCTTCAAGCTGGGGCTGCAAGCAACTACGTACCAGTTGCGCCCGCGCTGCAAACATCAACAATAGCTCGGCTTCCGCACAAGTGTCGGCATAGGCCGGATCAAGAACCAACGTCCGTACCACTTCACCCAAGGGGGTACCACCCGGCTCCCGAGTCAGCACCGGCTCGATACCGTAGGTTCGGAGATGGGCACGGAGACCTTGCAGAAGCGTACTCTTGCCCGCCCCCTCCCCACCTTCGAGAGTAATCAAGCGTCCTGCTCTCATGGCTTGACTTTGGTATGCAGCAGGTAACGTTGTACGGCTAGGTTGTGCTCAGCGAGGGTAGCGGAAAACACGTGCCCCCCCTGGCCATCGGCGACGAAGTACAGCGCCTTGCCTGCTGCCGGGTGCAATACCGCCCGGATTGCTGGCTCGCCGGGCAAGGCAATGGGTGTGGGTGGCAAGCCAGCCCGGGTGTAGGTGTTATAGGCCGTGTCGGCGGCTAGATCCTTGAAGGTAATATCCCCATGATAGGCACTACCCAGACCATAAATAACCGTCGGGTCGCTCTGCAGACGCATGCCGATACGGAGGCGGCGTTCGAATACGCCGGCAATTTCCGCTCGTTCGGCCGGTTTGGCGGTTTCTTTTTCCACAATTGAGGCAAGAATCAAGGCCTGATAGGGGGTGGTGAGCGGCAACCCCGATGCGCGCTTTGCCCACAGCTTCGCGAGGATCTGCTGCATCGCCCGATGGGAGCGGGCCAGTACGTCGAGATCGCTCTCACCGAGTACAAACGCGTAGGTTTGCGGTAGAAACCAGCCCTCGGGATTGTTATTGGCGATACCCAGTCGCTCGGCAATATGTGCCCCACTCAGGCTCTTGGTCAGGTGTTTCAAGTCTGTCACCTGAGCCAGTGACGTCCGTAGCTGGGCTACCGTCCAGCCATCGACGATGGTGAACATGTGTTGTACTACCCGCCCCTCCCCTATCCGGTCGAGCAAGCTACTGGGACTCATACCGGGTTCAAGCGCGTATTCGCCCACATGCAGCACCCGCGTAACCCCCATGGCCATGGCCAATATGCGCCAGTAGGCAAAGGGTGCCGTAGTGTACTTACGCTGCTGCAATACCTTGACGATACCGCGCAGACTCTCACCGTGCTGCACCATAACCGTAGTCTTGAACGGAATCTGCATAGGCCCGGCGGCAAATTGCTGGTAATCGCGATACAACCAGATCCCCGCAACCACCAGCAGCAGCAATAATCCACTTATTCCAACAAGGGCCACACGACCGATACCATGACGACTCATACCCTATCCTCGTCGTTCAAGTCGATGTCAACGCAATAATCCCGCATGTTGCGTACCTGTGTATGAATAGCGTAGCAATTTTTCGGGGTACAGACCAAGACTGTACCCGCACCCTGCCTGCTCTGGGTAAGCACCGGGCCCAACTGAGGGCGGTACTTGAGTCCGACGTTCCAACAGAACGTCTCGCAAAGAAGCGTACCCGGATTTAGCCATCGCACCAATGCCTGGATGAAAAAAGGCCGATGGCTGAGCGTTGCAACATGGCTTGAATCCCGCTGTACCCATTCCCAACCATGGACACAGCTGCTGCGTCAGGCACAGCAAACTGATCGCTACCTATCTCAAACGCGACGCAGTACCAGCGTACCGTTAGTCCCACCGAAGCCAAAAGAATTGGTGAGAATGACATCGATTTGCACCTGCCGTGCGGTATTCGGCACGAAATCCAGGTCGCAGCCTTCACCAGGATGATCCAGATTGATGGTTGGCGGGG
>CAYOLM010000277.1:0-2487 GCA_964404785.1 uncultured Mizugakiibacter sp. | reverse complement strand
GTGATGATCTGGGTCGGCGCTATGCTTTCAATACCGCCATTGCTGCGCTGATGGAGTTTATGAACGCACTCCTGCGCTTTGAGGTTCATAGCCCATGTGGGCGAGCTCTTCGCCAGGAGTCATTGGAAGCGGTGGTGTTGCTGCTGAATCCGTTTACACCGCATATTTGCCACAGCCTATGGCAAGCTCTGGGGCACGCCGAGCAACTGCTTGAGGAGCAACCTTGGCCAGTCACCGACACCAAGGCGCTACACAAGGAGTCGGTTATTGTGGCCATCCAGATCAACGGTAAATTGCGCGCTACCATCGATGTACCCGTTGCGGCAAGTAAAGCTGAGACGCAGGAATTGGCCATGGCCAATATTTCGGTACACAAGCATTTGCAGGGACAATCTCCCCAGCGGGTGATTGTGGTGCCGGGTAAAATTGTCAATATTGTGTTGTAGCGATGTAGACGAGAACTATGGCCCGGTTTTTTCTGCATCGCAGCCGAACCTGTTGTTGGGGTGCCTGCCCGCTTATGATGCCGCCTTGTACCAAGGAATATTGCCCATGCGCTTACCTCGTTTCGCCATTCTGTTGGTAGCGGTGCTGGCCGCACTGCTACTGAGTAGTTGTGGCTTCCATCTTCGGCGTAGTGCGATATTGTTGCCGAGCATGCAACGTATGGTGGTACAGGTTAAAGGGGATAGTGCCTTGCGCCGTGGTCTGGCCTTGGCTTTGCGAGCTTCGGGAGTACGTTTGGCCGATGCTTCGGGACCCGGGATCGCCGTGCTCAACGTGCCGGTTGCCCGCTTTCAGACCCGCGCCCTGGCGGCCACCGGTTTCGCCCGGGTGGGGGAATACACCGTGTTGTACCACGTTGTATTTGAGGTACATAGCGCCAAGGGCAAGATCCTGCTGCCCCGAGAGACTGTCGATATGCAGCGTAGTTACACCTTCGACCGGACTCAGGTGATTGGCAGCCCGGCTGAGCAGGAAGCAATTCGCCGAAGTCTGGTCCAGGATATGTCCCAGGCCATTTTGTTGCGCCTGCAAGCGTTCTCGTCCGACTCCCATCAGGACTGAGCATGCTGAATGCTCAAGCCTGGCAAAAGGAACTGACCCGCAGTCAATTACGGCCGGTATATCTGTTCGGTGGTGAGGAACTGCTGGTGATCGAGGCTGGAGATGCTTTGTGTCGGCGGGCTAGGGAACTCGGTTATACCGAGCGTGTATCCATGGATGCGGGTAGCGGTTTCGACTGGAATGAATTAGCCAGTGCCGGTGCCGCACTGTCCCTGTTTGCCACCCGGCGATGCTTCGATCTACGGCTGCCCAGCGGTCGGCCAGGACGAGCCGGGGCTGAGGTTATTACCCAATGGTGCACCAACCCCCCTGCTGATACGGTATTGCTGATCCGTTGCACTACCTGGAGCCGTAAGCATGTAGCAGCTTGGAGCCGCGCTGTTGAACAGCTTGGGATCGCGGTACAACTAACGCCCCCGCAGCCTGAGAAAATGGCGGCGTGGTTGGGTGAGCGATTACGTATGCGGGGTCTGGATGCGGATGCCGAAGCCCTCGATTGGTTGGCGCAGCGTACCGAAGGTAATCTGCTGGCGGCAGCGCAGGAAATCGACAAACTGGCTATCTTATGCCCGGCCTCCAGCCGCTTGCTACGCACTACCTTGGAAGCTCTGGTTCAGGACAGTGCACGTTACGATGCATTTGTCCTGGTGGATGCTATGTTGCTGGGTGATAGCTCACGGGTGATGCGGGTACTGCGAGGTTTGAGGTCTGAAGGTGAGGATCTGGTGCCCCTACTGGGTCTATTGGTCAGCCAACTCGGCGTGGCATCGCGTTTGGCCGGTGCGGCTGATTTTTCAGCCCAATCACGTCTCGAGCACTTGTGGTCAACACGCCAGAGTCTGTTTCGTCGTGCTCTGGCTCGCCAAGGCAATACACTATTCTGGCAACGATTGATGGTCTGGGCCGGACGTATTGATCGTATGTCCAAGGGGCGAGCCCAGGGCGATCCATGGATCGAGACCGAACGTCTGTTGGCTGCCGTTTGTCAGCCGCGAGCCGCTGCGGGTCTGGCAAAGGTCTAAATATGCTCCGGCCATTGGTCCTATTCGGTGGAACTTTCGACCCCGTGCATATGGGTCATCTGCGCGCCGGATGGGAAGCTGCGGAGATTTTGCAGGTCGAGGTGCAGCTGATGCCGGCCGGCCTTCCAGCGCATCGGCCAGCACCGGTCGCCAGTGCACCGCAGCGTTTGGCAATGTTGCGTGCGGTGCTGGCAGGGCAGGATCGTTTGGGGCTGGATACCCGTGAACTGGATCGTGAGGGGCCATCATGGAGTGTGGATTCACTACTCGAAATTCGCCGTGAGATAGGACCCCAGCGTCCCCTGGTGTTGCTGCTGGGCCGTGACGCCTTCGCTGGCTTGCCAACCTGGCATCGCTGGCGGCAACTGTTCGAACTGGCGCATCTTGGGGTCCTGAC
>CAYOLM010000276.1:0-2490 GCA_964404785.1 uncultured Mizugakiibacter sp. | reverse complement strand
GTTGGTATCCATACCGACCTACTGTTTCCTAGCGGGGTGGCGACTCTTTCACCCCAAGCCGTACCGGTAATCCAGCGCATTGCGGGCTTACTCGCACCCTTGCCGAATGCGTTGCGTATTGAGGGTTATACCGATGACCAATCGATTCATACGGCTGCTTTTCCCTCCAACTGGGAACTGTCGGCGGCACGGGCGGCAACGGTAGCGCGCCTGTTTGTCGACCATGGTGTGGATCCGCGTCGGCTCGGCGTGATCGGCTGGTCACAGTATCGACCACTGGGTAGTAACGGTACGCCCCAAGGTCGTAACCGCAACCGTCGGGTGGAGATCATCGTGCTCGGTGGTAGTGAGTTACCCAAGCGTTTCTACAACATTGCCAAGGGCAGCGTTACTTCAAGCAAGCCCGTGGTCGTCCCGGCTTACAAGGGAAGCAATCCATGAGTAATTTGCCGCATACCTGGGCTGTCGCCAACCAGAAGGGAGGGGTCGGTAAGACCACCACTGCGGTAGCCCTGGGAGGATTATTGGCCAGGCAGGGTGACCGTACTCTGCTGGTGGATATGGACCCGCATGCCTCGATGAGCGCCTACTTGCAGTGCGAGGCCGGTCCGGCAGGAGGCAGCTGGGCACTGTTCGCGGAGGATCGACAAGTGTGGCAAACGGAGATTTGTCAAACTGCCATTGAGAACCTGGAGTTGCTTCCAGCCGTGTCCGCACTGGCTACCGTTGACCGGCAGTTTGGCAGTGTGCCGGGTATGGGGCGACGATTGGCTGATGCGCTTCAGTTGCTGGGGGACCGCTATCAGCGGGTGATTGTGGATTGCCCGCCGACCTTGGGTGTGCCCATGGTCAATGCGCTGGCAGCTTGCGAACGGGTGGTGAGTCCAACCCAGACTGAGTTTATGGCGCTGCGTGGTCTGCAACATATGCAGGCTACGCTGGCCAAGATCAGCCATTCCCTGGGCGGTATCTCGGCCTGGCATGTGGTAGCAACCCTATACGATCCACGCACCCATGCGTCCACAGTTTGCCTGCAAACCCTCCGTGAGCAATATGCAGAGCACTTGGCAAATAGTGTGATTCCCATGGATACCCAACTTCGCGAGGCCAGCCATGCCGGGCTCCCTCCGCATGCCTGGCCGGGGGCGCGACGGGCGGCCCGTGCCTACGATAACTTGCTCGACGAACTATTGGCTGCTGAAACGCAATCCCAGGCGGAGCAGCCGGTATGAATGGGCCCTACGCCAATGGCGGGCACGAATCCGTTCTAGCGGATTATCTGGATGACCTGCTGGCCCCGGAATTCACTCCAGAACTGGAACCGATGCCGGTAGCGCCTGAGCCAGGGACTCGTTATCGCTTGTGCTCGGCCTCGGGGGTGGCCTTGGCTTTGCCGGAAGATGCCGTGGAGCCTGCTTTGCCTTGTCCGCCATTACCCACTGCATCTCGAGCGGGTACGCCTTGGTATTTGGGCCAGGCGGAATGTTCGGGCCGCAGCTTTGAGGTCGCTCATCTGGGCCGTTTGGTTGCGCCGGGTCTGAGTGAGCAGCCAGCGACGGTATTGTTGCCATTGCGCGAATCGGACTGGGCGCTGGCTTGTGATGAGGCTTCGCAGATGGTGTCGTTATGCGAGCAAGATGTGCGCTGGCGCAAGACCCCGGGCAACCGCTCCTGGCTGGCCGGTACGGTTTCGGCCCGTCGGGTGGCGGTGATTGATGTGGGCGGTATGTTGGATATTTTTCGTAGTGAAGCGAATGTTGCGGCCGTCACAACCGAGGAGAATAAAAAATGAGTACGGTTGAGAGTACGTTGACCGAAAGCAGTGGGCAGCGGCGTTGGCTGAGTTTTGATCTGGCTGCTGAGAGCTACGCTATTGACCTGGCACGGATTCACGAAGTGGTGCGGCTCACCGAGATGGCGCATGTGCCGGGTGCGGTAGAAGAAGTGCTCGGCTTGGTTAGTCTTCGTGGTGCCATTCTAGGAGTTCTGGACGGGCGTCGCCGTCTACATCTGGACCCACACGTTGAATGGGATAACGAGCTGCGTCGTTTGATCGTGGTCTCCACCGAGAGCGGGGAACAGGTGGCCTTGCTGGTGGATGCTGTCCACGATGTGATCGAGCAGGCAGTAACCGACCTGTTGCCGCCACCTACTCGCCAGGATTTGGGTGCCAACGAAGCGGTGCAGGCGGTTTTGGTGGCCCATGAGGAATTTATAGCGGTACTGGATGTGGATCGTTTGTGCCGCCTGTAGCCGGACAAGGATTGATTGGACACCACAGTCCTGCTGTCTCGCCATCACCCCGTGGTGCATCCACTTGCGGTGGGCGAAGAGAGGGGCGGCCGGGGTTCGCGCCCTATGGGATTGGCTCTGGCCCCGCACTACGAACCACGGCCATGCACAAGCCGGCGGCAGGTAGGATGTGGTGAGGTACGAACCGCATCAATCGAGACGCTTTCTTCACCGCGCTGAGTCGAGGCCTTTCGGGTG
>CAYOLM010000275.1:0-2492 GCA_964404785.1 uncultured Mizugakiibacter sp. | reverse complement strand
CCGATGAGGCTCTTGGTGATCGCATCCAGGAACTGATGTTCGTGTTTGATGACCTGGCCAAAATGGAAGACCGCAGCATGCAGACTTTGCTGCGCGATCTTCCCGGTGAGCGCCTGGTGGTGGCCCTGAAGGGTGCCGACCCGAAACTCAGTGAAAAGATTTTTGCCAATATGTCCAAACGGGCTGGAGATATGCTGCGTGACGATCTGGAAGTGAAAGGTCCGGTTCGGGTTAGTGAGGTCGATGCCGCGCAGAAGGAGATCCTGGGCATTGCCCGCAAACTTGCCGACGCCGGGCAGATCAATCTTGGTGGCGAAGGCGAGGACTTCGTCTAGGCTGGTGCAATGATGACTACTTCTATTCTCGTTCGTGAATCGGTCAGCGGAGCCGAGCGTTGGCAGCAACCCGAGCTCAGCACAGATACCCGCTATACCCAGGGTCCCGCCCATACGGTGCAGCACATCAAGGCTCTGGAACAGCAGGCTCACGACGAGGGCTATGAGCGGGGCCTAACCGAAGGAAGAGCCCAGGCACAAGAGGAGTTGCAGCAGCGGCTTGGTGAGATCGAAGGCCTGCTGGATCATCTGGTGAAGCCACTCGAAGATCTTGATGACGAGCTTGAAAGGCAGCTGGTGGAGATGACCATTGCTATGGCCAAGCAGTTGATCCGGCGCGAACTTCGCACCCAGCCCGATGAAATTATCGCGGTGGTACGCGAAGCCCTGGCGGCATTGCCCGCTGCCTCGCGCTGTTTACGGGTGCGGCTGCATCCCGAAGATGCAGTATTAGTACGTGAGGTCTTACAGCATGGCGACAGCAATGCCGGCTGGAGTATCGAAGAAGATCCCCTGCTTGAGCGGGGTGGTTGTGTGGTACAGGGTGAACATTCCGAAGTGGATGCGCGACTCGACAAGCGGATTGGGGCAGTCGTGCATGCCGTATGGGGTGGCTCGCGCGACGCCGATCGACCGGTCCCTGAATCATGAGCGGTCATATCGAACAATTAAGCGTGGCGCGGCGGCAGCTCTGGCGCCGTCGGCTTGGTCAACGAATGGATGCCTTGCATGAGCTGGCGCCATTGCGTGCCTCGGGCACCTTACGTCGGGTCGTCGGCCTGACCCTGGAAGCAGTCGGTTGCGAAGCCCCGTTGGGAGGACGTTGCGAAGTTGAGGATACCTCCGGTACCCGAATTGAAACCGAAGTCGTGGGATTTTCCGGGGATCGGCTGTTTCTGATGCCTACCGGAGAGATGCGTGGGTTACTTCCCAATGCTCGGGTCACCCCGGTAGAGGGGGGTTCGGAAGCCCGGGTAGGCGAGAGCATGTTGGGCCGGGTGGTGGATGGTGCAGGCCGGCCTTTGGATGGCTATGGACCTTTACATGCCCGGAACGAAGTGCGACTTGAAGGGGTGGCTATCAACCCGATGTTGCGAACCCCTATTGATGAACCCCTGGACGTTGGGGTGCGCTCGATCAATGCCCTGCTGACCGTGGGCCGTGGCCAGCGGTTGGGCTTGTTTGCCGGCTCCGGTGTTGGCAAGTCGGTACTGCTGGGGATGATGACTCGCTTTACTGAGGCGGATGTCATTGTTGTAGGTCTGATCGGTGAGCGCGGCCGTGAGGTAAAGGAATTTGTTGAACAGATTCTCGGTGAGGAGGGTATGCACCGGGCGGTGGTGGTGGCCACGCCGGCCGATCATCCACCACTCATGCGGCTACGGGGGGCGTGGTATGCCACCGCCATTGCGGAATATTTTCGCGACCAGGGTTTGAAGGTGTTGTTGTTGATGGATTCGCTGACCCGTTTTGCCCAGGCCCAGCGTGAAATTGCCCTGGCCATTGGCGAGCCTCCAGCCACTAAGGGCTATCCACCTTCGGTGTTTGCACGGATGCCGGCGCTGGTCGAGCGAGCGGGTAACGGTATCCAGGGGGGCGGTTCGATTACGGCCTTCTACACAGTGCTGACTGAAGGGGATGATTACCGACACGATCCGATTGCCGATTCAGCACGGGCTATTCTGGATGGCCATATCGTATTGTCGCGGGATCTAGCCGAATCCGGCCACTTTCCGGCCATCGACATCGAAGCGTCGATCAGTCGGGTCATGCCGGCTGTGGTCAATGCGGAACAGCTCGATATGGCACGAAGGTTTCGGCAGATCTATTCAGCCTATAGTCAACAGCGCGATCTGATTGCCGTGGGGGCCTATCAGCGCGGTAGTGACCCGCGGGTAGACGAGGCCATTGCGTACTGGCCACAGCTATCGGCATTTCTACAGCAGGGCATGGATGCGCCGGTGAATTACCTACAGTCGACCGCGGCACTGGAACAGGTGTTGCAGAGCCCGGATGAGGACGGAGGTGCCGCATGAGTCGTGGCGATCGCGGTCTGGTACGGGCTTCGGAAGTGGCTGAGCAGAAGGCTGAAAAAGCCCTGCAAAAGCTCGCCTCATCACAGCAGCAAGTGACCGACATGGAGCAGCGCCTGGTCGA
>CAYOLM010000274.1:0-2493 GCA_964404785.1 uncultured Mizugakiibacter sp. | reverse complement strand
ATAAGCTCATGCCAAAGATCGTAGGCCTCTTCATCACTGTGGTAGACCGTCACCCATAACTTCTCTGATGGCAATTTGAACTCGACCGTGAGTAACTCCCAGGCCCAGGAGATTGCCTCGCGCTTGAAATAGTCACCAAACGACCAGTTGCCAAGCATTTCGAAAAACGTGTGGTGCCGCGCGGTGTAGCCTACCTGATCAAGATCGTTGTGCTTGCCGCCGGCACGCAAACAACGTTGCACATTAGCCGCCCGCACGTAGCCCGGCTTCTCACTGCCAAGAAATACGTTCTTGAACTGCACCATCCCCGAATTGGTGAACAGCAGGGTCGGGTCATTGCCCGGTACCAGAGGTGCCGAGGGCACGATGGTATGGGCTCGCTGCTGGAAAAATTCTAGGAAACGGCGACGGATCTCAGCGGTTTTCATGCCTATGCAACAACCTTACGGGAACAGTGAGCCCTGATAGTCTGCCGGGCTTGAGAAGAATCTACTACGACAGCGAAAAATTGAAGCACTTTTCTGACCTTTCTAAATAAAAATAACCACGGCGATTTCATTCTTCGTCAGTAATGCTGATGTCCACTTCAACACGGGTAACCGAGCGTACCGTGGCGGCGTCGAAACCACGACGCAAAAGAAACTGGGCACGGCGGAGCCATTGCTGACGATCCGCTGTCGTACTAGGTCCGTAGCGGCGCCTGAGCATTTTACAAGCAAGATCCTGCCAATCCGCTGCCGCCGCATCCAGTAAAACCTGGATCTCTGTCATGAGCAACTGGTGGCTTTTCAGTTCCGCCCGGATCCGCAAAGGCCCATACCCTTGGGCGATACGAGTGCGTACCAACATCTCGCCGAAGCGCTGATCATTCTGATAGCCTTGCTCAAGCAACCGCTCGAGCGCCGCCTCCACGTCCGTCTCGCTATAGCCGCTCTGAATCAGCCACATAGCAAGTTCCCGCCGCGAGTATTCACGGCGGCCCAGCAGGGTCAACGCTCGTTCATGGGCTGAGCGATGCTTGAGCTTGTCATGCGGGTCGCGGCGATGCGGGTTCACAAGGGCAAGTCCAAAATAGCCGGTTCATCCAGACTTTCTATCCAGTCACTCTCAGGCTTTCTTGGCTGCCACCGCTTTGGCAGGCTTATCGCTTGGTACACCCGCCAGCAATCGAGCCCGCAACTGGGCATCGACCTCATCGGTCATCTCTGGATGATCTCTGAGGTACTGGCGTACATTCTCCTTGCCCTGGCCGATCCGATCACCCTTGTAGCTGTACCACGCGCCCGCCTTGTCGATCAGCCCTTCGGCGACGCCCAATTCAATGATTTCACCTTCGCGTGAAGTCCCCTCACCGTAGAGAATCTCGAATTCAGCTTTTCGAAATGGGGGAGCAACCTTGTTCTTGACAACCTTTACCCGGGTCTCCGAGCCGATCACTTCATCACCCTTTTTGATTGCGCCAATACGTCGAATATCCAGACGAATCGAGGCATAGAACTTCAAGGCGTTACCACCCGTAGTGGTCTCGGGACTGCCGAACATCACCCCGATTTTCATGCGGATCTGATTGATGAAGATCACCAGGCAATTGGTCTTCTTGATGTTAGCGGTCAGCTTGCGCAAAGCCTGGCTCATCAAGCGGGCCTGCAGACCGACATGCGAATCGCCCATCTCACCTTCGATCTCGGCTTTGGGCGTAAGGGCGGCGACCGAATCGATCACTACCATGTCGACGGCACCGGAGCGCACCAGCATGTCAGAGATTTCCAGGGCCTGTTCCCCAGTGTCAGGTTGTGAGACCAGCAGGTCATCGACATTCACCCCCAATTTTTCGGCATACGAGGGATCCAGGGCATGCTCGGCATCGATAAAGGCAGCCGTACCACCCTTTTTCTGGCATTGGGCAATGACCTGCAGGGTCAAGGTGGTCTTGCCGGATGACTCGGGCCCATAGATCTCGACCACACGGCCGCGTGGCAAGCCGCCAATACCCAAGGCGATATCCAGGCCGAGTGAACCGGTCGAGATCGTGTCCATAACTATGTCGACGCGATCTCCCATCCGCATAATGGCTCCCTTGCCAAACTGTTTTTCGATTTGGCTGATTGCGGAAGTAAGTGCACGGAGTTTGTTTTCGTCCATCGTCTGACCCTCGTCTGTAAAGCGGATGCTGGGAGTATTACCTGGCCATGTCGCAAATACTGCGATACTACCCTGGAATTATCCCACAGCCCCAGGCAAGCGATGAGGGTAATCTCCGCTTTTTCCTGTCAGGATTTGCCGAACCCCGCTGAGGGCCATGGCAACCGCCTGTCGCCGTACTGCCTGGCGATCACCGCTGAAATGGAATACTCGGGCTTGCGCATTGCCCCCACGACATTGCCAGCCGATCCACACAGTTCCGGTCGGTGTTTCACTGCTACCGCCACTCGGCCCGGCAATGCCGGTCACCGCCACGGCTACGCTGCTGTCAATGTGAGCCAAGGCTCCGGA
>CAYOLM010000273.1:0-2499 GCA_964404785.1 uncultured Mizugakiibacter sp. | reverse complement strand
CATGCTCAAGCGTGTGTAATAGCAGCAAAGGCTTTGCCGGCTGCTGCGATGGTGTAAGCGATGTCGGCCTCGCTATGTGCTGAAGAGATGAAACCAGCCTCGAAGGGGCTGGGTGCCAGGTACACCCCCTGATCCAGCATGGCGTGGAAGAAGCAGGTAAAGGCGGCGTGGTCGCAGGCGGTCGCCTGAGCAAAGCTTGTGACCGGTTCGGAGCTGAAGAACAGGCCGAACATACCGGGAACCTGATTGAGGTGTACCGCTACGCCGGCTTTGAGAGCCTGGGCTTGCAGTCCCTTGCAGAGTAGTTGGGTCTTGCGCCGCAGCTCAGCATGAAAACCGGGCTCACGAATCAGTTTGAGCATGGCCAGGCCCGCCGCCATAGCTACGGGATTGCCCGACAGGGTTCCGGCTTGATACACCGGGCCGGTGGGGGCGATCAGCTGCATCAGTTCACGTTTGCCACCGAAAGCACCGACCGGCATGCCGCCGCCAATGATTTTCCCAAAAGTACTCAGGTCCGGGCGAATATCGAAAAGTTCCTGGGCCCCACCAGGGGCGAGCCGAAATCCGGTCATCACCTCATCGAAAATTAGAATGGCAGCGTGGCTGCTGCACAGCTCGCGCAGGATTTCGAGAAAGCCGGGGCGAGGAGGGATGCAGTTCATGTTTCCTGCCACCGGTTCGACGATGACGCAGGCGATGTCGCTACCCCTTTCGGCGAAGAGTTGGCGGGCCGCCTCAGCATCGTTATAGGGCAGGTTAAGCGTCAGGTCGGCCAGTGCAGCGGGTACCCCGGGTGAATCGGGGACCCCAAGAGTGAGTGCCCCTGAGCCGGCTCTAACTAGAAAGGTATCGCCATGGCCGTGATAGCAACCCGCAAATTTCACCACCAAGTCGCGGCTGGTGGCACCGCGGGCAAGGCGGACCGCTGACATAGTGGCCTCGGTGCCGGAATTGACCATGCGAACCATTTCCAGTGCTGGAACCAGCTCGCACAAGGTTTCGGCCATGGTCACTTCATCAGTACAGGGCGTGCCGAAGGACAGGCCGTTACAGATTGCCCGCTCGACGGCTTCGCGTACTGCCGGGTGGTTGTGGCCGGCGATCATCGGGCCCCATGAGCCGACATAATCCAGGTAACGCTTGTCCGCCACATCCCAGAGGTAGGCGCCTGCTGCACGGGCGGTAAAGAAGGGCTCGCCGCCGACGGCTTGAAAGGCCCGTACCGGGGAATTGACGCCGCCAGGTAGATGCTGGACGGCGCGCTGGAACCATGCTTGATTACTTGCCATCTTGAGCCTTCGAGGTTGGAAATAGATTAGCGTAGCGTTGTGCCGCAGCTTCGGTCTTGCCGACAGCCGCAGCGAATAATCCCTGTATGACTGCCAGGCTGTCGGCGCCCGCAGCAATCAGCTTTTTGCCATTGTCAGGAGTAATCCCGCCGATAGCTACCAGTGGCTTACCCAGAGCTTTGCCCTGGGACAACAGATTCAGCGGAGCGCGTCGAGCTTGAGGCTTAGTCGCCGACTCGAAAAAGCTTCCAAAGGCGAGATAGTCAGCACCTTGCTCGACTCCAGTCCGGCCTCTTGCAAGGTCGTCATAACAGGAGATACCGATGATGGCATGGGGCCCAAGCACAGTACGGGCATAAGCGATATCCGGGTCGTTTTGACCGAGATGAACTCCCGCTGCGCCACAGGCCTGGGCCAAAGTAATGTCGTCATTGATAATCAAGGGGATGTGATATTCCGCGCATAGTTGGGCCAGTGCCCGGGCCTCGGCAAGGCGGCGTCGGGCATCGTGACCCTTGTCCCGGTATTGCAGTATTCGGACGCCACCACGAAGTGCCGCGGCCACATGCTCGACGAGATGGGCTGGAGAGCCGTTGGTAATCGCATACAAGCCGGTGATGGCCCCTCGGGATGCCGTGTACGAGCGTGGTTGGGTTGTCATTTGCTTACCGGGTCTGCAAGAATCTGGGTCTTCCATCGGCGCGCTGTGCTAAACATGTCGACAGCCCCCTATCGTAAAATCATGTGCGTAGTCTGCGGTTTCATCTATGACGAAGCCGAAGGTTTGCCTACAGAGGGGATTGAGCCAGGTACCCGCTGGGGCGACATCCCTGCTACCTGGACTTGCCCTGAATGTGGGGCGACCAAAGAAGACTTCGAGATACTCGAAAGCGAATAAATCCTCATTGGATTGGCCCGAGCGAACCCACGATACGCAGGTGCTGACCGATCCGTGTATCGAGCCGTTGTGCAGTTCCGGCTGCCAGTTCCAGTACGTAGCGGGCTGGCACGCGGCTTGGATAGAGCTTGCAGGGGGTTTTCGTACAGGGCTGGGCATTACTCTGCATGGCTACGAGTTGGTACTTGGTATCAAAAAAGAGTATATCCAGAGCAACGCGTGTGTCTTTCATCCAGAAGGTACGAGGTGCGCTGTCCCGGAAAACGAATAACATGCCATGGGTTCGGGACAGACGAGTTCGATTCATCA
>CAYOLM010000272.1:0-2507 GCA_964404785.1 uncultured Mizugakiibacter sp. | reverse complement strand
CGAGTGGGCCGGGCGTTGTGCGGGGGTTGGGTAATCCTCGCTGCGGATGGCGATCACCTTGGGAGATCGTTCGATCAGCCCCGCGCGTTCGGCCCGCATCACGATAGCCCGGGCAAAACCGCACCAGCTGGTGGCTCCGCTACTGGTTAGATGAAAGGTACCCCAGGGGGCGTTGTTCGTGAAGCGACCTCCTTGCTGCATCCGTCCCAGTAATTGGGCGCTGACTTCGGCGATCAGCCGAGCCGGGGTAGGACTACCGATCTGGTCGTCCACAATGCGCAGCTCCTCCCGCTCCCCGGCCAGACGCAGCATGGTACGCAGAAAATTGTGTCCGCGCGAGGCGTAAACCCAGGCGCTACGTAAAATCAGGAACCGGGCGCCACTGGCACGGAGTAGCTGCTCACCTGCCAACTTGCTGTGGCCATAGACCCCCAAGGGGCCGGTCGGGTCATCTTCCCGCCGCGCTTCGGCGCGGTCGCCGGGGAACACATAGTCGCTGGAGTAATGCACAATGGGTACGTCCTGCGCAGCCGCCCAGTTAGCAAGTTCACCGACCGCTTCGGCATTGATGCGATGGGCCAGCTGCGGCTCCTGTTCGGCTCGGTCTACCGCGGTGTAGGCGGCCGCATTGACGATCAGATCGGGGCGTAGTTGCTGCAGAATCGTGGCCACAGACGAGCGCTCACCCAGATCGACGCCTAGACAGGGAATACGCCCCACAAGCAGGCCATTGCGAGTGGCTGGGTGAATTTCTCCCAGAGGTGCCAGGGTCCGTAGCAGTTCAAAACCGACCTGACCATTAGCGCCGAGTAGCAGGATATTCATCGGCGGATATAAGGCAGGCGATCCATGGGCACCTCGGCTAGAAACGGTGTTTGGCCGTCCTTGACCGAAAGCAGGGGTTCGGCGATTGGCCAGGTGATACCGAGGTCCGGGTCATTCCAGCGAATGCCTGCATCGGTGTCCGGATCATAGAGCGTAGTGCACTGATACATGAATGTTGCATACTCGGAGAGCACACAAAAGCCGTGGGCAAAGCCTTCGGGAATCCATAGCAGGTGGTGATTCTCGGCGGACAGCTCAGCGGCGATCCAGCGCCCGAACTGCGGGGAGTTACGGCGGATATCCACGGCTACATCCCAAACAGTACCTTCCAGCACGGTCACCAGCTTGCCCTGGGGATGGCCCCATTGATAGTGCAAACCGCGCAGCACCCCATGGGCTGAACGCGAAACATTGGTCTGCACGAACTGCGGATTCAGTCCAAGCTGAGCAAATTTATCTCGATGATGGCTTTCAAAAAAGAAACCCCGGGCATCACCAAAAACCTGCGGTTCGATCACGCAGACATCCGCCAGATCGGTTTCAATGCGCTTCATCGGGAGTCTCGCACGGCGCTTGCCAGTTGCAATAGGTAACGACCGTAACCGGTCTTGGCCATAGGTACAGCAAGGTCTTCGAGTTGTCGGCAGTCGATCCAGCCCTGCTGATAGGCAATCTCTTCCGGACAGCAGACCTTGAGGCCCTGGCGGTTTTCAATGGTGCTGATAAAATTGGCGGCTTCGACCAGAGATTCATGGGTACCGGTATCCAGCCAGGCGTAACCACGGCCGAGTTTTTCCAGCATCAGGGTGCCGTCTTGCAGGTAACGCCGATTGAGATCAGTGATTTCCAGTTCACCCCGTGATGAGGGCTGCAGAGAGGCGGCAAATTCACTGGCGCGCCCATCATAAAAATACAGGCCGGTGACCGCGTAAGATGATTTTGCCCGGGTGGGTTTTTCCTCCAGGCCGATGACCCGGCCAGAAGAGTCGAATTCGGCTACCCCGTAGCGCTCCGGATCACGTACCCAGTAACCAAATACGGTGGCGCCGAGGTTGCGCTGATCGGCCCGTGCCAACTGCTCGGCCAAGCCGTGGCCATAAAACAGATTATCGCCGAGGATCAGGCAGGACGGCTCCCCGGCGACGAACTCCGCACCGATCAGATAGGCCTGGGCCAGGCCGCCGGGCTCGGGTTGCACGGCATATTCGATCTGCATGCCCCACTGGCTGCCGTCACCGAGTAGACGCTGGAACAAGACCTGCTCGTGGGGAGTGTTGATAATCAGCACTTCGCGGATGCCCGCCAGCATCAAGATGCCCAGTGGGTAATAAATCATCGGCTTGTCGTAGATCGGTAGCAGCTGTTTGCTGATTGCCTGGGTCACCGGGTACAGCCGGGTACCGGAGCCGCCAGCCAGGATGATGCCTTTGCGTTGTGTCATGGTGGTTTGATCCTATTGCAGTGAGTTCAGGCGGCACTAGTACCCAGGCGTTCCAGGCGGTAGCTGCCGTCGATAATCCGTTGCACCCAAGGCTGGTTCTGTAGATACCAATCGACGGTCTGGGAAAGGCCCGTCTGGAAGGAAACACCGGGAGCCCAGCCCAGTTCGCGCTGCAGCTTGTCGGCATCAATGGCGTAGCGGAGGTCGTGCCCGGGGCGATCTTTGACGAAGCAGATCAGGG
>CAYOLM010000271.1:0-2522 GCA_964404785.1 uncultured Mizugakiibacter sp. | reverse complement strand
ACCACCGACATAGCAGCGACATGGCTCACGCCCGGCGCACAGCCGATCACGTCCAGCAGATGGGCCAGTTTACGCTGGTAGCGTCCGACCAGGCCACAAATCATACCGTCGGCCTCACCCCGCTCGAGCATTAAAGCGGCGATTACGCTGGGACGAGAGCGCACCATCATTTTGGCTAGATCCGGAGTAACCCCGCGACGTTCCATCAAGCCGTGGTACTGGCGCCAGTATTCAGTAAAGCGTGGATCGGAATGCAAGTTGACCAGCTCGAAATCACGTCCGGCCTGCAACCGTAGGCCGATATTCTCGATGCGATGCTCGATCACGTCCGGCCGGCCAATCAGGATCGGCCGGGCCAGCCCCTCATCCACCACCGTCTGCACCGCCCGCAGTACCGTTTCCTCCTCACCTTCGGCATACACCACCCGTTTCGGGTCCTCTTTAGCGCGCTCGAACACCGGCTTCATCATCAAGCCAGTACGAAACACGAAGTTGCTCAACTTCTCGTGGTAAGCCGCTATATCTTCGAGCGGCCGCGTGGCCACACCGGAGCGCATCGCCGCCTCAGCCACCGCCGGGGCCACCTCCACCAACAAACGTGGATCGAAAGGCTTGGGAATCAGATACTCCGCACCGAAGTGGGGTGCCTGCCCACCGTAGGCCCGGATGGCGATATCACTGACCTCACGGCGGGCTAAACCAGCGATGGCCTCGACACAGGCCAGCGTCATCGCCTCATTGATGGTGGTGGCACCCACATCCAAGGCACCGCGAAAAATATAGGGGAAACACAAGGCGTTGTTGACCTGATTCGGATAATCCGAACGACCCGTCGCAATCACACAGTCAGATCGGGCCTGGTGAGCCAGTTCGGGAAGAATTTCCGGCGTCGGGTTGGCCAGAGCCAGAATCACCGGCCGCACCGCCATACTCTTTACCATGTCAGGCTTGAGTACTCCGCCAGCCGAAACCCCAAGAAATACATCGGCATCACGAACTATATCAGCCAAAGTACGGGCCTTGGTATCCCGCGCATAGCGTTGCGCCTGCGGGCCCAGACCGACCCGGCCCTGGTACAACACCCCATCCTTGTCGCTGACCAGGATATTTTCTGGTTTCGCCCCAAGACGTACCAGCATGTCCAGGCAGGAGATCCCTGCCGCTCCAGCACCGGATGCGGCAATCCTTATCTTGGCAATATCCTTGCCAACGACCTTGAGTGCATTGATGACGGCGGCCCCGACGATGATGGCGGTGCCGTGCTGGTCATCATGGAAAACCGGGATGTGCATGCGCTCACACAACTTGCGCTCGACGATAAAACACTCTGGTGCCTTGATATCCTCAAGGTTGATCGCTCCGAAACTTGGCTCCAGACTGGCAATGATGTCCACCAGTTTGTCGGGATCGCGCTCATCCACCTCAATATCGAAAACATCAATGCCGGCAAACTTTTGGAACAGCGCGGCCTTACCTTCCATCACCGGTTTGGCCGCCAGTGGGCCAATCGCGCCAAGACCTAATACCGCCGTACCATTGCTGATCACCCCCACCAGGTTGGCCCGGGCGGTAAGCTCGGCGACCATAGACGGATCGGCCACAATGGCCTCGCTGGCCGCCGCGACACCGGGAGAATAAGCCAGCGATAGATCGCGCTGGGTCAGCATGGGCTTGGTTGCAACGACCCGGATCTTGCCGGGTGGCTGCATACGGTGATAGTCGAGGGCAATCTTCTTGAATTCATCAGACCTTGACATGGGTTACTCCGCTCTGCATCCAGGGCCAGTCGAATGGATGATTGTAGCAAGCGCAGCGGTGGCGGGACGGGACCATCCGAGCGTCTGCTCATAAAACAGTCCGCTACAGCAACCGGACCGGGCCTGTCGTCAGTGTTCTCGTCGCTGGCGACCCCGATGCCGCTTGTCGGCCGGTTTACGGTTCTTGCGCCGCAAGACCTCTTCGAACTGTGCCGCCTGCTGCGCACGCTCCAAGCTTAGTTTGCAATAATCCAGCCAGCGGTTCTCATCCAACTGACCGTTGCGCAAGGCGGCTTGCACCGCACACCCCGGCTCGCTGACATGCCCGCAGTCGGCAAACCGACAACTCGCAACCAAAATCTCAATATCCTCAAACTGGGCCAGGTTTTCGGCACCGGTAAGTTTTAGTTCGCGCATTCCCGGAGTGTCAATCAGGCAAGCCCCGCCGGGTAAAGCCAGTAAGGCCCGGGATGTGGTGATGTGACGGCCACGGCTATCACGAGCACGCACCGCACCGGTACTTTGCTGCAATGATCCCAGCAAGGTATTGACCAAGGTAGATTTCCCGGCACCTGAGGAGCCGACCAGAACCAGGGTCTGCCCTGGCAGCAACCACTGCGCCAGGATGTGACCTGCCGCAGGATCCTTGGCATTGATCGCATACACCGGCACTTCCCCTGCCAAGGCGGTACTCAGCGCCTGGCAGCGAACATCCGCATCGCGAACCTGATCCGCCTTGGTCAGAACCACCAAAGGCTGCACCCC
>CAYOLM010000270.1:0-2534 GCA_964404785.1 uncultured Mizugakiibacter sp. | reverse complement strand
GTGCCCATGCTGCTATCGAAGCGGTGCGTGCGGCCGGACTCAAGGTGGCGCTGGCTTCGGCTAGCCGCAACGCCCCCGCCATTCTGGAGAAACTCGCTATCGCTCAGTTGTTCGACTACATCGCCGATCCATCCCGGGTTATACGTGGCAAGCCGGCCCCGGACATTTTTCTCGATGCCGCGGCCGGTGTGGGCGTGAATCCGGAAGCTTGCCTCGGCGTGGAGGATGCAACGGCAGGTGTGGCGGCGATACGCGCGGCCGGGATGCTGGCAGTGGGCATCGGTAGCGCAGACGTACTTGCCGACGCCGATCTGGTATTGCCGTCGCTTGAACAGTTTGATCTTGGCGTTTTTACTGCCGGGCAGGATCTGCCTGCCGGTTCTCACAGGTCTTCGCGAACGCGGAGCGACAACAAACGTAGCAACACATCGGTGGAGGAACGAACATGAACAGCAAGCTAGGCAAACGGACCATCCTGTCCATTGCAATCGTAGCCGCGCTGATACCTGGCGTGGCCCTGGCCCAGACGACCCCAGCAACGGCTTCCAAGTCCACTAAGGCCGGTAAGACATTGGAGACCAAGACGTCAGCGAAGCCGCAGAGGTTGAACCAGGTCATCGTCACCGGTGCGCCGACCTTTCTAGGGGTGAAGCGTATCGACGCCAGTTTTCAGATCACCACTGCGGACCAGTCGCAGATTCGCTTGGCGATGCCCTCCAGTGCCGCTGATCTGCTCAAGATCGTCCCTGGCTTGTGGGTCGAATCCAGCGGCGGCGAAACCGGTGCTAATATTGAGATCGCCGGTTTCCCTGGCGGTGGTGATGCACCCTATGTGACGGTAGAACTTAACGGTTCACCGATTTACGCAGCTCCGACTCTGTCGTTCATGGCGAATAACTCGCTGTTCCGCATTGATGACACGGTGCAACGGGTCGAAGTGCTGCAAGGTGGCCCATCGGTGATCTTCTCTAATGGCCAGATTGGTGCGACGGCCAACTACATCCTCAAGCAGGGCACGGCCAGGCCGAGTGGCAGCATGGGCTACACCATCGGTACCCACGGATACTATCGCCTTGATGGTTTCTACGGCGGTCCGGTTGGCCATGGCTGGTATGGCAGCATCGGTGGTTTTTACCGTACCGATAATGGTATCCGCAGCCCGCAGTTCCCGGCCAACCAGGGCGGCCAACTCACCGCCACGCTATCGCATGACTTGGATAATGGCTCGCTGATGTTTTATGCGCGAGCACTGAATGATAAGAATCTGTTCATCACCGATGTGCCGCTGGTGACCACCAACAATGGCAACAGTGTTTCCGCCTTTCCGGGGTTTAATCCGTTGACTGGAACCTTCGCCGGCAATGCCTCTCGGCTGGTTAATATCCAGGTCACCCCGGGCAGCATCCCGGGCACAATTAATGCGAATCTGGCCAACGGCCGGGGTGCGAGCATCCATATGTTCGGCTCTAACCTGGACCTGTATTTCGATAGCGGCTGGACCTTCAGCAACAAGTTCAACTTCACTGGCGGCAACATGCCGACGAATGCTTTGTTCAACAACTTTTCGCCTGAGACCATGAGTGCCTTCAATGCGGCGACGATCGCCTCGGCCAATGCCGATCCAGCCGTGATAGCTGCGGCGGGGGGGCCGGCGACGTCGGCCACGGCGACCTATGTCAATGGCGGCGGTGCCGTCAACCTCAATCAGGCGGTTGCATCGTTGGGGTTCTGGGTAGTAAAGAAGCATATTCGTTCGTTTACCGATGAAGCCCGCGTCAGCAAGGATATCTTTCGAGACAACACGCTAACGGTCGGCACCTATCTGGCCAGCTATTCCTCGAACGATACCTGGTTCCTGGGCAACAACATGCTGATGACGGCAACGCCAAATGCTCGGCTCATCAACGTTACGCTCAACAATGGCGCCCAGGTCACCCGTAATGGTTTTCTGGGTGGTCCTTTCTATGCGTTGGTCGACTCTTATACTGGGCGCAATATTGCCGGATACCTGTCGGATCAGTGGAAGGTCGGACGCTGGTTGCTCGACGCGGGCTATCGCCTGGAGAACCAGAACGTCAACGGCTCAGTTTCGAATGCATCAAATGTCAATCTCGATGGTAATCCACTGACCCTCTACAACAACAGTACCTCGGTTACCAACGGCAGCTTCACGCCGTCGAGCTTCCATGGCACTCGTGGTTCGTGGACCATTGGGGCGAACTATAAGATTCAGCCGAACATGAGCGTGTACGTGCGCGTCAACCAGGGCGTACATTTCCCGGGCTTCGATGATTTGCGCAGTGGCCAGCCGGAAGTACAGAAGATCAAGAACTTCGAAGCCGGCTTCAAGATGGCAGCCTCCAACTGGTACACCAGCATTACCGCCTTCCGCAGAATCTTCAGTGGGGTGCCGTTCCAGCAGTTCACCGCAACCGGTCAGAATGTAACCAGCGTGTATGGGGCGAGTTCCTACGGTGTGGATTTAACCGCATAGCGAAAATCTCGGGGGCTTGCCCCCGAGCTGGATAGCCTAC
>CAYOLM010000269.1:0-2544 GCA_964404785.1 uncultured Mizugakiibacter sp. | reverse complement strand
ACCCCCGCGCCGGGCTTACCCCCTCGTGAGATCATTATGAATCCAAAGGCAACGATGTGAAGCCCATGTTCGACACCCTGCTCATCGCCAACCGTGGCGAAATCGCCTGCCGTATCATCCGCAGCTGCCGCAAACTGGGGGTGACCAGTATCGCGGTGTATTCCGATGCCGACGCCAGCGCGCTGCACGTACGCATGGCCGACCAGGCCGTACGTATTGGCGGCCCCAGCCCCGCCGAATCCTATCTGCGTATTGCGGCCATTGTTGATGCCGCGCAAATCACAGGCGCCCAGGCGATCCACCCCGGCTATGGTTTTCTCTCCGAAAATCCGCAATTTGCCGAGGCGGTCAATGCCGCCGGCCTGGTCTTCGTTGGGCCGCATCCCGACAGCATGCGCAAGATGGCCTCCAAAGCCGCCGCCAAACTCCTGATGGCACGCCATGGCGTGCCGGTGGTGCCGGGCTACAGCGGTACCGAACAGGACGCCTTACACCTGGCTGGTGAAGCCCAAAAGATTGGCTTTCCACTGATGATCAAGGCCGCCTACGGCGGCGGCGGCAAGGGTATGCGTATCGTTCGTGAAGCGGGCGCTTTCGCCGAGGCCCTGACCGCAGCGCAACGCGAGGCCAGCCATGCGTTCGGTGATCCGCAAGTCATCCTGGAACGCTACCTCGAACGGCCGCGACATATCGAAATGCAAATCTTCGGTGATTGCCATGGCCATACCATCCATCTCAATGAACGTGAGTGTTCGGCCCAACGCCGCTATCAGAAAGTGCTGGAAGAAAGCCCATCGCCCTTTGTCACCCCGAAGATCCGGGCGCAAATGGGTGAGGCTGCCATCGCCGCCGCCCGCGCAGTGGACTATGTCGGCGCCGGAACGGTGGAGTTTATCGTCGCGGCGGATGGACGCTTCTACTTCATGGAGATGAATACCCGTTTACAGGTCGAACATCCGGTCACCGAAATGACCCTGGGCCTCGATCTGGTCGAGATGCAACTACGGGTAGCGGCCGGTGCCGCGTTACCCGCAGAGTTGCTGACCACGACTCCCCCGGCACAGGGCCACGCCATTGAAGTCCGGCTCTATGCCGAAGATCCGGAGCAGGGATTTCTGCCTGGATCGGGGCGCCTGACCCGACTACGGCTGCCAGCAACCTCTACGCATGTACGAGTAGACAGCGGGGTACAGCAAGGCGACATGGTGAGCGTCCATTACGACCCGATGATCGCCAAACTCATCGTCTGGGATAGTGACCGTGAGCGTGCTCTCAGGCGCATGCGCAAGGCTCTGGCTGAGTGCAGTATCCGTGGCCCCAAATCCAATATTGCCTTTCTGGAACGTCTACTGCGACATCCGGCAGTCATCGACGGAAATATCGACAGTGGTTACCTGGATCGTGCTCTGGCGGAGTTCCTGCCTGCTGACGACACCCCTATAGCCGATCACGCGGTGCTGGCCGCGGCCTGTCTGGTCCTGCTGGACGATGCCGCACGGGCCGCTACAGATTCCCTGCCCTGGGCCCCAACCGATGCCTGGCGCATCGACGGTAGGGCCGCACGACAACTGCATTTGTCCTGCCGCCAACAAGACTTCGAGATTGAGTCCTGTGGCCGCGGCGGCCACTATGCAATTCGCTGGGCTGAACAGAGCCTGCAGGTCGATGGCGCCCGCTACGACGGGGTCCATCTGCTGTTAACTGTAGAGGGCCGCAGCCTACGTCTACCCGCCTGGATCGACGGCAATGATATCGAGCTACATTACGGTGAAGAACGCTACCGCTTCATCTGCAGACCCAGCTATATTTTCGAGACTAGCCAGACCGAATCGGCTGATGAAGTGCATGCACCGATGCCGGGTCGCATCGTTCTGGTCAAAACCAAAGCTGGTGATACCGTAAATAAAGGTGACACACTGCTGATGATGGAAGCGATGAAAATGGAACTGACGCTACGGGCGCCAAAGGATGGCGTAATCGAGCATATCGACGCCACTATCGGCGATTTCGTCGAGGCCGACACCCTGCTGGTGCGCTTGAGCTGAAACACCTACGCTGAATCCGCCGACACTATGCGACACTCATTCACCTCAACCGGACTATCGATTCACCATGAACTGTCGCACCCGCGAACGTTTCTACGATGATGTAAATCTGCACGAATGCGCGGCCACCGTCCTGCAGCACGATGAGCAGGGACTGATGACCGATGCCACCGTGTTTTACCCCAATGGTGGCGGTCAGCCCGGTGATATCGGCCAAGTGCTGCTTGAAGATGGCCGGCACATCGCTATCGTCGATACCCGCCGTAATCGCGAGAGCCGTGAGATCCTGCACCGGCTCGAACCGGATGCCCCCCCGCTTGCAGTCGGTAGCGCGGTTCGGCTGCAACTGGACTGGCCACGTCGCTACCGCAATATGCGCATGCACACCTGCATGCACCTGCTCTCGGCGGTGGTCAAGGCCGGCGTGACTGGAGGGGATCTCAACGACCAGCGCGGCCGGCTCGATTTTGATACCGGCGGCGAGCCCCTGGATAAAAAC
>CAYOLM010000268.1:0-2555 GCA_964404785.1 uncultured Mizugakiibacter sp. | reverse complement strand
TTGTGATGTGCAAGCACACGCTTGGCAAACCTAGCAACGCTCATGGACTGATAGTTGTGCAGCCTTGGTTCAGTCTTACATTTTATTTACATCGGTACTTGATCTATGTTCCGAAGCCGGGCATTCTCAAACACTTGTTTGAATACGGGTTCACCCATGGCATCTTTTCCACACCTGTTTCAGCCACTCAATCTGGGGCACGTGGTATTGCCGAACCGGATTCTGATGGGTTCGATGCATACCGGACTGGAAGACCGGAGGCGGGATTTTGATGCCCTGGCCAGCTATTTTGCAATACGTGCTCGGAGTGGCGTTGGACTGATCGTAACCGGAGGATTCTCTCCTAATATCCGGGGCTGGATAAAACCGTTTGCGGCACGCCTGACCCGGTCCTGGCATCTGCCACGCCACCGTAAAATCACCCAAGTTGTCCATCATGAGGGCGGCAGGATCTGCCTGCAGATCCTGCACGCGGGGCGCTACGGCTACCACCCCTTGTCTGTCGCCCCATCGGCGATCCGTTCACCTATCACTCCATTTACCCCCCACGCATTGAGTAATCGGGGAATCGAACGCACGCTTGCCGATTTTACCCATTGCGCCCGTCTGGCTCGTGACGCCGGCTACGACGGGGTTGAAATCATGGGCTCGGAAGGCTATCTGCTCAATCAATTTCTTGCCGCACACAGCAATCATCGTGACGATATGTGGGGAGGAGATGCCGAGCGGCGCATGCACTTCCCGGTGGAAGTCGTACGCCGGGTCCGCCAAGCAGTGGGCAAGGATTTCATCGTCATCTATCGCCTCTCGATACTCGATCTGGTTAAAGATGGACAACGCCATTCCGAGATCGTGAATCTCGCCAAAGCCATCGAACAAGCCGGTGCCAGCCTGATCAATACCGGTATCGGCTGGCATGAGGCTCGGGTGCCCACCATCGTCACCAGTGTGCCGCGAGCCGCCTTTGCTGAAATCAGCGCGGCTCTGCACCAACAAATCAGCGTCCCCCTGATTGCCAGCAATCGTATCAACACCCCCAATCAGGCGGAACAACTGCTCGCCTCGGGTAAGGCCGACCTGATCTCCATGGCCCGCCCTTTTCTGGCCGATCCGGAGTGGGTAAGCAAGGCCCGCTCAGGTCAATCACAACGTATCAATACCTGCATCGCCTGCAATCAGGCCTGCCTGGACCATGTATTCGAGAATCGCCGCGCCAGTTGCCTGGTCAATCCGCAGGCCTGTTATGAAACTGAATTGCGGATTCTTCCAACCGTGAAAATCAAGCACATTGCGGTGGTCGGTGCTGGGCCGGCTGGTCTGGCCTGTGCCACGACACTCGCCGAACGCGGCCATGGAGTCACCTTGTACGAGCGAACCAGTGAAATCGGTGGCCAGTTCAACCTGGCTCAACGGGTGCCGGGCAAGGAAGAGTTCCGTGAAACCTTGCGTTACTTCCACACCAGGATCAAGGAAACCGGAGTAACCCTGCGGCTAAATACCCAGGCAGAGGTGAGCGATCTGGGTCACTTTGACGAAGTCGTTATCGCCACCGGGGTGAGTCCGCGCAGCATTGAACTGCCGGGTATCGCTCATCCCAAGGTGCTGGGCTACACCGAAGTGCTCCAAGGTGCCCCGGTCGGTCCGAGTGCAGCGATCATCGGTGCCGGTGGGATCGGCTTTGATGTGGCCGAATACCTGGTCGAAGCCGAGCCGGATCTGGCCCCCGAGCCGCAGCGATGGATGCGTACCTGGGGTGTCGATTCCGCATCCAACGCAGCGGGAGGTCTGGTTCACCCTGAACCACCTCCGCCAGCCAGAAAACTATGGCTTTTACAACGCAGTGCCGGACGGCTCGGCAGCCATTTGCACAAAACCACCGGCTGGGTGCATCGGGCCAGTCTCAAGGCCCGTGGTGTGCAGATGCTGGGTGGGGTCACTTATGAACGCATCGACGCTGCGGGACTGAATGTGCGTATCGACTCGGTAGCGAAAGTGCTGCCGGTGGATAACGTGATCATTTGCGCCGGCCAGCAATCACGGCGTGACCTCTACGAGGCGTTGTCCAGGCATGGTATCGTCGCCCATCTCATTGGCGGGGCCGAACGTGCCACTGAGCTCGATGCCGAGCGGGCCATCGATCAGGGAACCCGTCTCGGTGCGCAACTGTAGAGTACTGTGATCCATCTGTGGGGTGATTTGCCCATGAGGTGATTTCCGTATGTATTTCTCACCCGTGAAGCGGACAGCTCTCAGGGATAGCTGATAGGCCATCTGACTTGTCAGTTATTGACTGGGAAAACCCCAAAATATCCATCACCTCGTACTTCGAGGCTCTATTTCCTGCATTTATGCTGCGCTTGCGGCACAATTCTCCAATTACCGCTGTGACTGTCATCCCATCATGATTCTGCAAGCCAATTACGAACAGATCCCTCTCAAGGACTACGCCGAGCGTGCCTACCTCGACTATTCCATGTATGTGGTGCTCGACCGGGCCCTGCCGTTTCTTGGGGATGGTCTGAAACCGGTCCAGCGACGCATTATCTACGCCATGA
>CAYOLM010000267.1:0-2559 GCA_964404785.1 uncultured Mizugakiibacter sp. | reverse complement strand
CGTAGCCCATAGACCACCAGGTACATGCCCAGACTGAACAAGACGATCTGCCAGGGCGCCTCCCTTAACACCTTACCCACCGCAATCCGGGCGCCACGTCCACCCCGGTGCCAGCGTCCGGCCAAAGCCAGCAAAACCACTGCACCCGTACCCGTAACCAGCGAAACCGGCACATGCAATGAGGCCGTCGTGAAATAGGCCACTAATAACAAGGTCAGTAGTGGCAAGCTGGCACGAAACACCCATGGATCGCGGATAGCCGAACTCGGTACTTCCAGTTCGTGGATGACATAGCGTCCCGACAATGTATGCCGGAAATACAGCCACAGCACCCCCAGTGTGGCAGCCAATGCGAGTAGATCAACGGGCACCATGACCGCCGCGTAGTGATCGAACGGAATGCCGAAATAGTTGGCACTGACAATATTTACCAGGTTGGAGATCACCAGCGGCAAGCTGGTGGTGTCGGCCACAAATCCGGTACCGATTACAAAACCGAAAGCCACCTCTGGGCTAAAACCCAAACGCAGCAGAATGGCCAGCACAATGGGGGTGAGCAACAGTGCGGCGCCGTCGTTGGCAAAGAATGCCGCGATCACGGCACCCAGTAAGATGATCAGCGGAAACAGCAAGCGCGTATTGCCACGGCCCCAGCGAGCCACATGCAGGGCTGCCCAGCGGAAAAACCCCGCCTCGTCGAGTAACAGAGAAATAATGATCAGGGCGACAAAGGTAAAGGTTGCATTCCAGACAATATGCCAAACCACCGGGATATCGGCGGGTGTAATCACCCCGGTCAGCAACGCCAGCAATGCGCCACCCAGGGCACTCCAGCCGATGCCGAGTCCCCGCGGCTGCCAAACGACCAGAATCAGCGTCAACACGAAGATCCCCAAGGCGAGCATGGCTAGTACCCTGCCAACTTGTGACCGACCACGTGATGAGCCATCGGTTGGGATTGCTGCCGCCATGCCAAGTATGGTGACCCGGCAATCCCATCACCCAGCACCTGCTCACAGCACCCAGCTGACGCTTTACCGGGCCAGGCGTGGAATGGACATTCAGGGGGGGTAATGGGTGCTGGCGAACGACTGAACCGTACTTCCCCGATGCTAACCGGGGAGACTGAATGGGAACGACTTGCAGAGATCATGAAAGGTCAGGGCATGATTGGGACTCTATAATTATTCCATATTCATGGAAATATAGAAATAACCACTATTCTCCAAACCTGCATTGGGTTCAATCGTATACCAGGAGCCGGTTGGAATTAGGGGTCAACGCGAGACAACTCAGAAACTGAGGGCAGCTTGTGGCCTTGTAAGGCCTATAGTGGATCAATTTCTTGCCTCTGCAGTCCATCCTTCCCAAGTCCGACAGGCTCCTGTGCCTTGCTGTAAATTTCAGTCCGGGTTCGTTCCAGCAGGGACCACGATGCGCTCGGCCGATCCGAGTCGTAAGCCGAACAGATCCCAGGCAATGTGCCTGGGGGCGAGGCGTGACCACTGCACCAGCCCACCCAATGTGGCACCAAACGCCGTATGGGCAAGATAGACCGTCAAAGGGAACTTAATCGGGGCGAAGGCGTAACCGAATACCCCTACTCCCAGCAGATTCATGACCGGGCTGAGCATGAACGTTGTGGCAATCAGCCAAGCGTAGAGCACGGCAACCCACCAGCGCATGCGTCCCAGAATTATGATGTAAACAAAGGCGAAGCCGATGCCATTCCAGGCATGATCCCCCCAACCCAGCAAATTGGACCAGAGATTCGGCCCGTCCATGAAGCGGTCTGCTAATTGCACCCCCATCAACATGGGCATAGAGCCGGGCATCGCACCGAAAACTCGAAAGCCGATAATGCGCACCACCTCCAGGGCTGCCGCTGCCAGAATCCCGGCGAAGATTGCCAGCAATGCCGATCGTGCCAGCCGCTGCCAAGACATAAAGACCGCCAGGATCGCTATTCCAACCCATAGCAGCAAAGCCGGCAGGATCGCTATCACCCCCAGTCGATGCATGCTGATGAGGCCCGATGCCGACACCGAAAAAGCCAGGGGGGATACCGCCGCCGCAAGCAGCGCAAGTACGGTTGCCAGAGTCTCCCCAACAGACATACGGTTGAACATTTGCATGATTCAGGTACTCCTTTTTCGATTCAAAACATGGAAGGCGGACGTGAACTGCCCGCCTTCCTGCTCTTTACCGTGCGGCCTGCGCAGCAATCGCATGCAATTTCATGTCAAACATGCCACCCATCTTGGCAAACTTCGGGGAAATAGCGGTCATCAGCGATGAAGGTTTGAAATAGCCGATCCAGACCTTGCCTTGATTCGACCAGATATAGATACGTGCCGGGATCACCGCACCTATTGCCGGGTTCATGCTGAAGGCCTTTTTACCCATCTGTGGATTGCCCACCAGAAAGCTTTCGGCCCCGGCCAACTTCAGACCGGTCATGGATAGTATGTTGGCCTGGTTGATATGCCCCATCACCATCAAACGATTGCTGCTGACGGCCTGCTTGAGTGCGCCCACGGTCTGGCTGTAGGACTGATT
>CAYOLM010000266.1:0-2594 GCA_964404785.1 uncultured Mizugakiibacter sp. | reverse complement strand
AAACATCCATGCAGATTTCTCTGAATCCCTCCGAGATCAGTGAGTTAATCAAATCCCGTATCGAGCATTTCAAGCTTGGCGCCGAGATACGCGATGAAGGCACCATTATCAGTGTTGCTGACGGAATCGTGCGTATTCACGGCTTGGCCGAGGTCATGCAGGGTGAAATGGTCGAATTGCCTGGTGACACCTTTGCCCTGGCGCTCAACTTGGAACGTGATTCGGTCGGCGCGGTCGTGCTCGGTGGCTACCAGCATCTGCGTGAGGGCGACAAGGTTCATACCACGGGACGGATTCTCGAAGTTCCGGTCGGTGAGGCACTTTTGGGGCGCGTAGTCAATGCGCTGGGCCAGCCCATCGATGGACGTGGTGGAATCGCTGCAGTGGGTACCAGTCCGATCGAGAAGGTCGCCCCCGGGGTGATCTGGCGGCAGTCGGTCAGCCAGCCTGTACAGACAGGTTACAAGTCCATCGATTCGATGGTGCCGATCGGGCGAGGCCAGCGTGAATTGATTATTGGGGACCGGCAGACCGGCAAGACCGCCTTGGCCGTCGATACCATCATCAATCAGAAAGGGACCGGGGTGAAGTGCATCTATGTGGCCATCGGACAAAAGCAGAGTTCGGTGGCCAACGTCGTCCACAAGCTCGAAGAATACGGGGCGCTGGAGCATACCATCATCGTCGTTGCCTCGGCGTCCGAGTCGGCTGCCATGCAGTACCTGGCTCCGTATGCCGGCTGCGCGATGGGCGAATACTTCCGGGATCGTGGCGAGGATGCCCTGATCGTCTATGACGATCTGACCAAGCAAGCCTGGGCGTACCGGCAGATTTCCCTGTTGCTGCGTCGCCCGCCGGGCCGTGAAGCCTATCCCGGTGATGTGTTTTATTTGCACTCGCGCTTGCTGGAGCGTGCCGCTCGAGTCAGTACGGCCTACGTCGAGCAACAGAGTAACGGTAGTATTCAGGGCAAGACCGGGTCATTGACCGCATTGCCGATCATCGAGACCCAGGCAGGTGATGTTTCCGCCTTCGTTCCTACCAACGTGATTTCCATCACCGATGGACAGATTTTTCTGGAAACTGATCTATTCAATGCCGGTATCCGGCCGGCCGTGAACGCGGGGATTTCAGTCTCCCGCGTCGGGGGTGCCGCACAGACCAAGATCATTAAGAAGCTGGGTGGCGGGGTGCGTTTGGCTCTGGCCCAGTACCGCGAACTGGCGGCCTTCGCCCAGTTTGCCTCGGATCTGGATGAGCAAACCCGCAAGCAGCTCGAACAGGGCCAGCGGGTAACTGAGCTAATGAAACAGAAACAGTACGCGCCGCTTTCAGTATCGGAAATGGCGACGACCCTGTATGCCGTCGACAAGGGCTATTTCAACGATCTGAAAACCGCCGACATGCTGTCCTTCGAGGAGGCTTTGCATACCTTCATGCACCAGGAACATGCGGCCCTGATGCAGGCTATCGATGACAGCGGCAATTGGAATGAAGAGATTGAAGCAAAGCTCCGTGGGGCGATTGAAGCATTCAAAAAAACCGGTAGCTGGTGAACCGGAATGTGTCGCGATGTTTAACAGCAGTGCGGTACAAGCCGGTTCAGCCCCAGTAACCTGATAGCACTTTACTCAACCAAGCACGAATTACGGCGATGAACTGATGGCAGGCGCACGAGAAATCCGTACCAAGATTAAGAGTGTGCAGAATACGCGCAAGGTAACCCGTGCGCTGGAAATGGTTTCTGCATCGAAGATCCGCAAGGCCCAGGATTTGATGCGGGCCTCGCGGCCTTATGCGCATACCATGCGGCAAGTGATCGGCCATATTGCCCGTGCCAGCATCCACTATAAGCATCCATTCCTGGTCACTCATGCGCAGGTTAAACGCGTGGGTTACGTGGTCGTCGGAACCGACCGTGGGCTTTGTGGTGGCTTGAACGCAAATCTGCAGCGTACCCTGCTTGCTGATATAGCTAAGTGGCAACAACAGGGCGCCGCAGTGGTGGTGGTGGCAATCGGCCAGAAAGCCTTACATTTTTTTCGGCGTCTGCAAGGTGTCGAGTTGCTCGGTTCGGTTACCCACCTTGGCGAACGCCCGGAAATCGGCAAATTGATTGGGGTGGTCAAAATCATGCTGGACAGCTATGCCGATGGGCGTGTCGACCGCGTGCATTTGGCCTTCAATGACTTCGTCAACACCATGAGCCAGAAACCGACACTTGATACCCTACTGCCTTTGCCGCCTGCCGACGACCTGCAGGCGACCTATGATTGGGACTACCTGTATGAACCCGAGGCCTCACAAGTACTCAACCACGTCTTGACCCGGTACATTGAAGCCTTGGTCTACCAGGGGGTATTGGAGAACCTTGCCAGTGAGCATGCGGCTCGGATGGTGGCGATGAGGAGTGCCTCGGATAATGCCACGGAGTTCATCAACGAACTTACCCTGGTTTACAACAAAGCTCGGCAGGCGGCGATTACCCAGGAAATTTCAGAAATTGTAAGTGGTGCGGCAGCAGTATAAAACCTAGCTAGAGCTTGTCGGACTTAGGTGATCGTGACGAGGCGAGTGGAAAATCGAGGACAGTT
>CAYOLM010000265.1:0-2595 GCA_964404785.1 uncultured Mizugakiibacter sp. | reverse complement strand
AACCGATGCCGCAGCCAATATGGCCAAACGTAGCTTTATCGAGATGGTCATGCAGATCTCCTCATATTGGAATCACGGGAACGTCCCGTCGAGTAGCAGTCTGCATCACTGATTTTGCAAATATATGACAGTCAGCTGTCGAGGTGAGTGGGGCTGCCATGATTGCCAGCACGGATTTACCTTTAACCGTTGGTGATCAGGATATTGCGGAGTTGTTCAAGCGATGCCAGCGATTGACGATTCGGCAGAACAGTGCGGCCGTGCGTTCCGTGTCATAGACCGCCGAATGAGCCTGGCTAGTGTCCCAATCGAGACCCGCCGCTTGCACCGCGCGGGCCAGTACTGTTTGCCCATAGGCCAGACCGGCGAGGGAAACCGTATCGAAGCAACTGAAGGGGTGAAACGGGTTGCGCTTGTAGCCGGTACGCCGTACCGCCGCATTGAGAAATCCAAGATCGAAGGCGGCATTGTGCCCGACCAGGATGGCCCGGTGACATTCGCTGTCGCGCAGGGCTTGGCGCACCGGGAGTAGGACATGGTCAAGAGCATCGCGTTCGTTGATGGCCCCCCGTAACGGGCTATCCGGATCGATGCCGTTGACCTCGAGTGCCTTGGGGTCGATATGTGATCCCGGAAAGGGCTGTACATGGGTAGAGATGGTCGTTTGGGGGGATATCTTGCCAGTCTGGTCCATTTCGAGTGGCACTACGGCGATCTCGAGTAGCGCATCGCTCTGGTTGTCAAAGCCACCGGTTTCGACATCGACTACGACGGGTAAAAACCCCCGAAAGCGCTGAACCATGCGGGGAGTGTCGGCTGAGTTATTCATCGTGAGGAGCATACCAGCCCGCAGCAACAGTTCGGGAGATTCACGAAACTGACACGAAAGGTTCGCATTCCCGTAAAACTTTGCCATGACCATACCTCGGCATCATTTCGCGACGAGGTCAAAAGCTGTGTCGTGAATTGATCCCGATTCCATTTTCGGAGAGAAATCATGCACAGAATACGGATGATGGTGGCGCTTGCCACCGGACTTTTTTCGTATCGGAGCGGTATTCGGGTATTGCTATCGCTATTTCTTATCTGGCCACTGGCACAGATCGTACAGGATGCACTCTATGCAAGCAGGCGTGCGGGCCTTGCAGACATAGCGGCCATGCAAGATCAACCAATGGTGAGCATCATGCATGAATTCGACCGGGGTGACCTGGAGTAGTCGGCTCTCCACTTCCCTGACGTTGCTGCCCGGTGCTAGACCGGTACGGTTGGCGACGCGAAAGATATGAGTATCGACGGCGATGGTCGGTTCGCCAAAGGCAGTATTTAGCATCACGTTGGCGGTCTTGCGGCCGACCCCGGGGAGCGCTTGTAGTGCCGCGCGTTCATGGGGCACCTCACCACCGGATTGCTCGATTAATAGTGCACAGGTGGCGATGACGTTACGGGCCTTGGTCCGGTACAGGCCAATGCTGGCGATATAGGGTATCAAGCCGGATTCCCCGAGATTAAGTATGGCCTGCGGTGTACAGGCTATCGGGAAGAGTTTGCGCGTAGCCTTATTGACACTGACATCAGTGGCCTGGGCCGAGAGCATGACGGCAATCAGCAATTCGAATGTTGTCTGGTATTCCAGTTCGGTAGTAGGTTTTGGGTCGAGCCGCCGCAAACGCTGGAACATCTCTTTGATTGCTGCAGGCGACAAGGATTGCGGATCACCTTTGGTATGCCGTAGTGATCGGTGGGGGCGGTCTGAAGTAGGGTCGGTCATAGGTGGATATTGAAGCGGTTCCCATTATTGATCAACCGACCTGTTTAACGTACGCACTTCGGGTTTGCTCATCCCGGGCGACGCGGAAATCTTGCACCCGCCATCCCGGATCACAGCGTCCCTGTTTACGTTACCCCGAACTTATAAGGGGCTCTGACCAAGAATCTATAGAGCGGTTGCAATAGCGGGATCGACTATCGTTAGAGGTATACCAATGGAGCTGGCTGTCCGCCGTCACATAGCTACAAAAAAGATCGTATGCCCACTGCGTGGCCATGAGTTACTTCGCTGGATTGCCGACTGCGCGGGTATGAAGGATGACTGGTAACAGTAGGTTGGTCCGCGGCTATAGGCTGGATGCAACGAAGTAGAATCCAAGAATCCATGGTCTATCCATCCAAGCTATGTTGGCTTCAGGATTTCTTTTGTATTCGTTCCACCGTGGCACGGAGGGCACGTTGGGTTTGTGGATGGAACCAGCTGTCATTAAATGCGGCGATGGGTAGACGCTCTGGATCGGCAAAGGCCTTGGCCAGATCACTGCGGACCATAGCCCGGGTTTCCAGCATTGCTTTACGGGGCAGAGCCAGCAGTCCCTGCAGCCAGACCCGAGCCCGGTTACGCACCTGCTCAAGCTCGCACAACTCGTCGACAAAGCCGCAGGCCAGAGCTGCGTCGGACTCGAGCATGGTTCCGGAAATCAGCAATCGCTCGGCTCGATAAGCTCCGGTCAGGCGAGCCAGAGCCTGGCCAATGACTTCCGGTACGCTCAGACCAACCTGCACTTCATTGAGACCGATCTGGTACGCCCCCCGGGCCATGAT
>CAYOLM010000264.1:0-2630 GCA_964404785.1 uncultured Mizugakiibacter sp. | reverse complement strand
AAGAGGTGCCTTATTACCACCCTGGCAAGGATTCTGAAGAGGTTCAATATTTGTTGGAACGGCGTCGCCAGCTCGGCGGTTTTATACCCCATCGACGTCGCCAGAGTATTTCGATAGCTGCACCTAAACCAGAGGCCTTTGCGCAAATTATGAAAGGTTCGGGGGAGCGCGAAATCTCGACCACCATGGCCTTGGTACGCGGGTTGAACCTGCTGTTGCGGGACAAGGAAATCGGCCCACGTATCGTCCCGATCGTGGCCGATGAAGCCCGTACTTTTGGTATGGAGGGTATGTTTCGACAGATTGGCATCTATGCCCCGTTCGGCCAAAAGTATCGGCCTCAGGATGCGGATCAATTGATGTACTACCGCGAGGATATCCGTGGCCAGGTGCTACAAGAAGGCATTAGTGAAGCCGGTGGTATGGCCGCTTGGATGGCAGCAGCATCCAGCTATTCCCACCAGAACGTACCGATGTTGCCGGTGTTCATCTATTACTCCATGTTCGGCTTCCAGCGCTTCGGTGACCTGGCCTGGGCGGCCGGTGATATGCGTTGTCGTGGTTTCCTGATTGGTGGTACGTCCGGGCGAACGACTCTTAATGGTGAAGGTTTGCAGCATGAGGATGGCCAAAGTCATCTGCTGGCCTCGACCATTGCCAACTGCCATGCCTACGATCCGACCTTCAGTTACGAGGTGGCAGTGATCTTTCGTGATGGGGTACGCCGTATGCTCGAAGAGCAGGAGGATGCCTGGTGGTATCTGACGGTGATGAACGAGAATTACCAACACCCGGAGATGCCTCAGGGTGCCGAGCAAGGCATTATCAAGGGCATGTATCTGTTCCGTGAAGCCGACAAGGTCAAAAAAGGTACCCCCCGTGTACAGTTGCTAGGTTCAGGAACGATCCTGCGTGAGGTCATTGCGGCGGCGGAGCTGCTAGAGAGCGAGTTTGGAATCAAGGCGGATATCTGGAGTTGCCCAAGCTTTACTGAGGTGGCTCGCGACGGCCAGGATTGTGTACGCTGGAACCGGCTACATCCTCTGGAAAAGCCACGTATAGCGTATATCAGCGGATTACTTGAAGCACACCAAGGTCCCATCGTTGTTGCCACCGATTATGTACGCGCTTTCGCCGACCAGATTCGTGGATTCATACCTGGAAACCGAGGTTATGCTGTATTGGGTACCGATGGTTTCGGCCGTAGCGACACGCGTGAACAGCTACGGGATTTCTTCGAGGTTGATCGGCGCTGGATCGCCCATGCCGCGCTGGCCGAACTGGCGGTAGCGGGTCAGGTCAATGCCGAAGACGTGCAGCGAGCCATCAAGATCTGGAAGCTGGATGCTGACAAACCTAATCCACGGATGCTGTGAGATGAGCATGGTGGTCCCCACCCGGGTGAGACCGGCCTGTAGTCGTCGGAGCTTGAGTATTCGTCTGGTGCTGCTGCTGGCGGTTGCTACGTTGGCAGCCTGTACCTCCCAGGCTGATCGGGCCGCCCAGCAACGGCAGCGAGCCGTGCAGGCGGTTGCAGTACGTAATGCGCAGGCGGCGCGGAAATTATCCATCTACAGGGATCTGCTGCATCGGGATTCGGCGCAGTTAGCGCTACCCATTGGTGAGGAGATCCTGACCCGCTATGCCGGTACGCCCGCCGCAATTGCCGTAGCAAAAACTCTGCCCAAGGTCAAAGCCAGGGCCAATGCTGAGGCCCAGCTGCGCAGTCTGCAGGCTTTATGGAGCTACCAAAGTGCCCGGCAATCCGGGGCGGTGCAGTACACCGCAGCCATTTATAATAGTGTGAAAAGTGGCTTGCCCGGCAAGATTCGGCTGGTCTTGCGCCGTCATGCCAAGTGGGGACAAAGCGTGTATTTGTTTGGTATCACCCCTGGATTTCGCTGCCGGGGCTTGTGCCGGATCCGCATCCGTTTCGATGCGCGGCCATGGCAAAGCTGGGCCGCTTATCTTCCTCATGGTAGTGAACCGGCCATGTTCATCAAGGACGACCAGCGTTTTATACGGGATCTTAAAAAGTCCAAGATCATCCTGATCAAGGCGGCCTTCAAAGGTAAGGGTCGGCGGGTCCTGCATTACCAGGTAGGTGGCTTTATTACTGCCGATTTCCCGGAATTACCCCATTCTGCCAGCCGCTGAGGTGCTGATTGGAGTGGGAGTGGGCGCACTGGACAAAGGTAACCGATGCTTGGCAAAATTAAGTGCTGGCGGTTTACAACTACTATTTTTGTTATTGCCAAGTGAGAATGGAATCTGGGAGCTTGTCGGACTTGGGTGATCGTGACGAGGCGAGTGGAAAATCGAGGACAGTTTTTCGGGCTTTTGAGGCGAATAGTGGTTCTATTGAACGATAAAGGCCGGAAAACTGGGCCGATTTAAGGCCGCCGCAGTAGATTGATCTCAAGTCCGATACCATTATCCACGCAGGCATGGATACGGCAGGCTTGGTTTTCATTCCCCTATCCCGTGTGGATTTGACCTGGAGAACACGATGTCCCTGGTAGCCCCCTTACCCAGTGATGCTGATGCAGAAGTTGCCGAATTAGCCCAGTTTTTCAATGAGACTCTGGGCTTCTGTCCGAATAGCGTGCTAACCATGCAGCATAGGCCGG
>CAYOLM010000263.1:0-2639 GCA_964404785.1 uncultured Mizugakiibacter sp. | reverse complement strand
GCATTGGCCAGACGCACATACAGAGCAAGGCGGCTACTGCCGTCGGGGATCCAGGTAATCACCCGTCCGCGCAGCAGCGGCGTGACCTGGGCAAACAAGGCCCTTGGCGTCAAGCCGGCCAAGCGCAAGGCATCCGCCCGGGGCTCGATACGTAACTGACTGACCGGATAGGCGTCGTTGTTGAATACATCGGCCAGATCCGGCACCTTTTTCAGACGTGCGGTCACCCGCTCAGAAAGCTTCCTCAGGGTATCGATACGGTTACCGATAAGAGTAATTTCGAACGGTTGCGGCAAGCCCGAAAGACTTTCGCCAAAGCGTTCGATGGTCGGAGTGTCGATACTCTGCTGCACATCCGGCTGCTGGGCGATCTGCAGAAGATGTTTGGCCATGGCATTCAGGTCATTACCGGCCTGACCTGGCTTCAGCACAATCTGGATCTCCCCGGCGAAGCTGCGCTCGGTATAAGCCGTGCCGCGGGCCGAACCAATCCGTGCATAGACCTTGCTGACGGCCGGGTCAGTGCGCAGACGGGTACTGATCCGGTTCACGCTCGCCACGGTTTCATCCAGCGAGGTGCCGGGGGGCAGAGTAAAACCGTCTAGCAATACCCCGGCATTGGGTAAAGGCAGAAAGTTGACTGGTACCCATCCTGCGCCGGCGAGGGCAAGGACCAGCAACAACAGTACGCTCATCACACTCAGCCACGGACGTCGCAGGGTGAAGTCGAGAATTCGCGAATTGATGCGGCCCAGCCATCGCATGAAATAGCCCGCCGAGCGGGTAGGTCGGGGGGAACGGTGGGTATGCGCTAGCACAGCAGGGATCAAGGTCAGTGACACCAGCAGTGAGGCCAGCAAGGCCAGGCTCATGGCCAGCGCAAACGGACGCGAGAACAGTCCTGCCAGCCCACCCACCGCAAGCAGCGGCAGATAGGCACTGACCGTGGTCAAGGTACCGGTCACATCGGCAGCCAAGATATCGCCCAGCCCGGCACGTACCCCTGCGGTGCCGGCCTGGCCCTGTTCCCAGCGGTGATAGATGGCTTCCAGCACGATAATCGCGTCATCCAGCAACAAGCCTACCGCCACCGCCAATGCCCCCAGGGTGAGTAGGTTCAGCGTCTGCCCGAATGCGTACAGTCCACCTACTGCCAACAGCAAAGTAACGGGAATCGACAGCGCCAACACCCCGATCTGTCGTTGCCAACCTAGAATCCAGCCGAGTACGGCAAGCGCCAGCAACCCTCCCAGTAGCAGGCTGCGGCCTAGGTCGTGGCCGATCAAGCCAACCAGATAGCCCTGCTGATAGATCGACACCCATTGCGTACCGGCCGGAAGCTGGCTGCGCAGGCGCTGCAGAGTAGCGGCCACCTGCCGATCCACCGGAATCGTGGAGGCCCCGGACTGCTTGAACACAATCATGCCCAGGGCAGGCTGGCCGTTCAGACGGACATCGGAATGGACCGGGATGCCGGTATGCGTCACCCGGGCTACCGCCGCCAGCGGCACCACCCCTTGAGCACCTCGTACTGGAATCACGGCAAGCTGCCCGGCATGTAATGGCAAACTCCGCGCTTCGATCAACAGGGATTGGTGGCCCCGTTGCAATTGCCCCGCTGGAGCCAGCAGAGTTTGGCTGGAAAGCGCTCGTTCAATGTCGGGAAGGCTGACACCTGCTGCCCGCATCCGTAACGGCTCGGGCTGTACCCACAGGGCCGGATCCCCAGCCCCGAACAGGTCCACCCGCTGTACCCCGGGCAAAGCCCGCAATGCTGGCAGGATCCGGGTCGCTACATCCAAACGGGCTTTCCAGAGCGGCACCCCGACCGGAACCTGCAAAGCATAGTCGGCCACTTCGTTGATGGCGTTGCCGGTGATATGAGCTTGCATCCGGATCCCGGCAGGTAAGCGACTGCGGGCTCTGTCGATGGCCCCGTAGACTTTTTGCAGGGCCAGGTTTGGATCGGTGCCCGAGGTGAATCGGGCGGTAAGTTCTGCGGTCCCCCCTCCCATAGTGCTGCGTAGCGTGGTCAAACCCTGCAAACCCAGCAACTGGGCTTCCAGGGGCCGCACTATCAGGGTTTCGATTTCTTCCGCCGAAGCCCCTGGATCATGCACGACGATGCCGATCTGGGCCATGTTGAAGGGCGGCAGAACCTCAACCGGAATATAAAACCAGGCATACAGCCCGTAGCCAATCAGGGCCAGGTAGATCAATACCCATAGGGCCGGTCGCTTGAAGAAAGCCAGTGCATCCATCAATCGGTCGACATGTAGTGTTGAGAAAAATCACGATGGAACAGACGATAACTGTCCCTTACTACTACCTGCTCCCCCGGTTTGAGTCCCTGCACGATCACCCCTGTGGTCGCGCCATCTGCGGCCAGATGCACCGACCGGGCCTGCAGCTTGCCATGCTCTTCGACCATCACCCACCAGTGGGCCCGATCCAGTACCAGCGCCTCCACCGGCACCTGAACTGCGGCGCGGGAGGGTGCCCGCAACACCACTCGCCCCGATTCACCGCTAATCAAACCATGGCTGCCCTGCCCTGGCACGGGTACCAGCCATAGTTCGCGTGCCCCATTGGTGTCAAACCCCGCCGCGACCGCAGTCACCCGTACCGGGATGCTCTGC
>CAYOLM010000262.1:0-2650 GCA_964404785.1 uncultured Mizugakiibacter sp. | reverse complement strand
TGGGCCGATTTGAGGCCGCCGCAGTAGATTGATCTCAAGTCCGACAAGCTCCTAGTGCCTAGCCTTGATAACGCCAGAGTGGGTGACAATATCAAGACCGTAACTGAGCCCGTCTCATGCCTAGCCGGCTTTTCGGTGTTTTTCAGCATTGGAAACCGGTTTGGAATTCCAGTGAATCGCCACGATACGCCAACCCGCATCGCTTTGATTCATAGTCAGGGTTTCACGACTGCGCAGAGACAAGGGTCGGCCACGCACCTCGGTGCGCAATTCACGTACGCTGCGGATGACAGCACGATCTCCTTGTATCTGGGTATGACGCTCCAGCAGCTGTAGCTTCGCGTTTTTTAGGAAACGCATATCGGCACTCATATGATGTTCAACATAAGCTCTGCGTGAGGTCTGCACCTCACCACCCTCGGTTACCTCGACATCCGGTGCCAGCATGGCAATCACCTGGTCACGACGACCATTTTGCAAGGCCTGCTGGAAAGCATCCGCCATCTGTTCCGCCGTGACGAGTTTTCCACCACTCCCAAGCCTGGATGATCCCGTCTTCGGTACCGGCTGGTCATGCTCTTCCATCATTTTTCTACTGGCAGGTGACACCGTACCTGAATGGGAGTGGGCGCTTTCTTCCCCACCGTGGCCATGTCCCGAGGCCATCTCCTCATCCGGTGGGGCTTGGGCCACCATAGTCTTATATTCGGCGGGGGTCATACCTGGCAACTTCTCGATAAAGGCCACCATATCCCAGATGGTGACATCATTGTGACTAAATCCCCAAGCCGGCATGGCACTCAGCTTGATACCGTGTTTGATGGCCCAGAAGGCTTTACGCGGGTCAATTTTGGTTTGTGCAAGTATCGGGGGTTGTGGATACAGCCCGGGGCGGATCTCCGAACTAGTTTTGCCGGGTGCCAGATGACAGCTTGTGCACATAGCCGCATACTGCCCCGCCCCACGCAAAATACGTTGCGGATTATTGAGGTTCGGAACCTTCAGATCGGCACTGTGGGCCGCTACGGAACGATTGCGCACCCTCTCCAGCACCTTGTAAGTGACTTGCCAGTGAGGGACATCAGCACCGATATTGTAGACTCCCGACTCGATGAAAATAGCCGCGCCAATGACTCCAAGGAGGAGTATGGAACCCGTGGCAAGTATGATTTTTTTATGTAGTTGCATAGTCATTCTCCGTCAGAACCAGACCCGGACGCCAGCCAGGATCAACCGATCCGACACCGGTTTGCCTATGGCACGAGCCAGGCGGGCTGTCCCGCCAAGACTACGAACCCATGAGTAACCGATATACGGCGCGAACTTGCGACTGAACTCGTAACGCAGACGTAGACTCAGTGATGCATCAGAAATACCTGCCCCCAGATCCCGCTGTGGATCACGGCGACCGTATGCGTTGAACTCGAACTCGGGAGTAAGGATTAGCCGCTGCGTGAACAGCCAGTCCTGTGAGGTCTTGAGCCGGAAGGCGCTACGCCCTGACGGACCTGCATAGACCGTTGCCTCAAACTCGAATTTGTAGGGGGCAATACCCTGGATGCCTAGCGCTATCCAGTTTCTCGTCGGCCCAATCCCGATATCGTGGCGCACTCCGAGCATCGCATCCCAGAACGGACCGATGGCGTGACCCCACAAAGCCTCGATATTGCCCTCTTCGATACGACCCTGGCTGCGACTGCCCTCGCTGCGAATCCACAGCTTGTCGAGATCACCACCGATCCAGAACCGCCCATCCCATTGCTGGGCATTGCCTCCCCGACTGCTATGGACGGTCTCCAGGTTGTCAAGCTGGAACTTAACCAGCAACGGATCATCATCCAGTTTCAGAGTTACCCCGTAGCTGGCGTAGTCGCCCGGGGCGGCCCCGTCACTGCGAGGCAAAGTGCCCACGGCTGGAGGCTTAGACGGTCCCTTGCCCTGTTCCATGGTCATGGGCTTACGGGGCATGCCAGCCTCTCCCTTGGAGGCCATTTTCGACATCGCCCCAGTAGTCGCATCATGCTGCTGTTGTGATACGCCAGTTGGCGAAACACTGGCCACCGACGCTGGTGCCGGAGCGCGGGTTTGTGCCATCGCCAGAGAAGAAGCTCCAAGCAGAACCAGTCCGAGTGTTGCCGGACATAAAACCCGGCGGATATGGGAAAAAACCGGATTCATGGCCATCATGCCACCACCACCGCGCGGAACATGCCCGCGTCCATGTGATAGAGCAGATGGCAGTGATAGGCCCAGCGCCCCCGGGCATCGGCACTCACCCGATAGCTAATACGCTGCGCCGGTCGCACGTTGACGACGTGTTTGCGCACCTGGAAGTGGCCCTCGGCCGTCTCGACCTCGCTCCACATACCATGCAGATGAATCGGATGATTCATCATGGTGTCATTGACCAGAACGATACGCAGTCTTTCCCCGTAATGAAACAGGAGCGGTTTGGCCTGGGAATAGGGCACCCCGTTGAACGACCACATGTAGCGTTCCATATTGCCGGTCAAATGCAGTTCGATTTCCCGTTCCGGCTCCCTCGGGTCGATGGGGCCCCCGATGGTATGTAGGTCAGCATAGCTCAGCACCCGACGGCCATTGTGGCGTAACCCGGCACCCGGATCGTCCAACGCAGTCGAGGCGACCT
>CAYOLM010000261.1:0-2651 GCA_964404785.1 uncultured Mizugakiibacter sp. | reverse complement strand
GATACTTGCCGCGGACGTAGAGATCCCGGAGCACGTCGTCAGCGATACCCCAGATAAAGTTGGCGATCCAGTTCAATTGTGTGCCTTCCACTTCGAAACCTCCCATTGGCGTAGTTCTATTAATGACACCTCACGTACCACATTCCTTTTAATGCATCAGCCCCAAGTCGACAGCTATTGCGGAAGGTGACCTGTACCCCGTCCTTGAGCAGGGCATATTTTTCCCGGTTGATCGCCGGCAGGGTTTGCACCGCCACGGTCGTCACGATCTGGCGCACGGCATCATCGTAGGCGTCTGCGGGCAGCCCCGGGTTCAGTGCCACGAGTTTTTCTCTCAAAGTACGCGATAAAACGACCTCACGATCCGACACGCGCCCGAGCGTACCGTGCAGCCCAAAGGTCTCGTTATTGTAGGCGTACACCGACTGCCAACCGAGCTGCTGCTCCTGATAGTCGGCGGTGGCAAGTACCCATCGATTACCGCAGCTATTGTGAGAGGATCAATAGTACCCAGATAGTTATGCACGAGAATGTTCCGAAGACCGCTGATCTCACGCCACGGAATAGCCTGCCAGCGCATTTTCATCTCCTGCGGCAATAACTGCGTCGCTTCAGACAGTGTTTGCAAATTCTGTAAGGCTGCGTCATACAGCACCTCATCCCGGGTAAGATCGCCGCGCCCCCGGATACGCCGAATCCTCGCAATGGCATCAAGAATATGCAGCGCATAAGGCTGCCAGGACTTTTTCATAACTCCACCGCTTCCCTTAAAACCTGCTCGCGAATATGGCGGTTGAGTTCATGTTCCGGAATGAGTTCCACCCGGCGCTTGAGCAAATCCGCCAGCTGTTCAGTCAGCGGCAAACGTTGGGTAAACAGGTCATAGCCGCGCGGCAACTCCACCAGAAAATCCACATCACTGTCAGGCCGCTCTTCGCCTCTGGCAACCGACCCAAATACCCGCAGGTGTCGGGCACCATAGCGCTTGGCCAATTCACTAATGGCCCCTCGCTTTGCATGCAATTCATTAATTAGCATAGCAAGCCCCGGCTCGTGTAATTCGTTTCAAAAATATTAACATGCCTACAGTTTGGAGATGATGGCATCCAGGTTGTAGTACCGAGTCTTGTAGCGCTTGCCATCGGCCACAGTCATCAAGGAATCCTTGACAACTGCATCCTCCACCTGCTGTCTTTCCTTGAACAGATTGCGGATATGCAAGCTGATGGTTTGCTTGGTTTTCCCGAACAGATCAGTCATTTGAGCCTGAGTCAACCAGACGCTCTCGCTCTCCAGTCGCACCTCAATGGGCTGATCACCCAGAGCAAAAATAACGATGTCACTCATACATGACGCCTTGTTGTTCCAGGTAGTCGGCAGCGGGCTGCTGAATCAGGGTGTCTTCACTATAGGGAACCTCTAAAAACCGTCACGAGCGGGCCGAGTGCAAGGAGTCGCGGAGTGAGCAACGAGACATATCAAGTCGATAGGCGAGGTGCGAACGAGCACACGACACCGCAATCGGTTCACGCAGTAGGTTTTGAGAGGTTCCCTATAGGCTGCCGACAGCATATTGCGCCTACCTTCCCTCTAAATATGCCAACCCCAAATCAGCGGCTACCAAGGTCAGCCCTTTGTCGCGAGTCCAAAGCCTGGCAGGACGGTCCAGGGAAACCGCGGCCAAAAGGTGAGCATCGATATAACCGATACCCCTCCCCATCAAACGGTGTTGCTCAATAAAGAACAGTACCTCGTCATCCAGAGCAACCGCCACCCGTGGCAAACCCCTGAACGACGCCAGCACCTCCTGCCGATTGCGCAAGTTGCCACAGGCCAGCTCCCCCAGCACGAAGGGGTGCATCAGCACGCGGCGACTGTTCAGCACCGCCGCCAGTTCCGCGTCACCGGCACGCAGGTGATCGATCCACACCGAGGTATCGACCAGGATCATGCCGGGGCAGATTATCGCCGGGATACCGGTTGCAGTTGTGGTTCACTGCCCCCTAGCCGCGCCAGCCGCCGGGCGCTCTCTCGCTCGATCAGGGCGCGCAGTCCCTCCCGCACCAGTGCGGTTTTTTCGCTCACCCCGGTAATGCGTTGGGCTTCACCCAGTAACCGGTCATCAATATTTAGAGTTGTACGCATGGCGCACCTCACTTAGTCACGATACGCATCATATATCACATCATATGATGTCGCATATCGTGCCCCTCACATGCCGCAGCGACCACGCCGTAGCCTGGATGCAACGAAGTGAAATCCGGGAAATATCCTTGCAGCATCGTTCCACCCCGGATTACGCTCGCGCTCCATCCGGGCTACGCTTGCTGACTCTACCTCCTGTCAGCGTGGATGCGGCCAAATGAAAGACTCCGGGGTAATCCCGTAGCACGTCGCTCCCTCCCGTCGTACTTCGGCGTGATTTGCAGGTCCAGGGTATCTTCGGGGTAGGACACATCTAAAGCAGCAATGTACTTTGCTGCGTCGTGATCCACTGGTAGCGTACCGGTTGGGTGAGTTTTGTTAGCTTTTCTTCGCTGACGGCACGATGGAGCCAAGCACTGAGCTGTATCTTGTTCAAGCCCAGCGCCTCAATCAGTTCGTCCGGTGTTTTTGGGAAATCGCTGCAGAGTACCTTGGCCTTTAGGAGA
>CAYOLM010000260.1:0-2667 GCA_964404785.1 uncultured Mizugakiibacter sp. | reverse complement strand
AGGAAGGTTTGAGCGTATGGAGACGGGCCGGTTCAACCACTGGCTGCGGCCGCCCACTTGCTGGTTGTTGCCGTGCCAGGGTAGCCAGCGATCACGGTCAGCGGGACTCATTTCGCGCCAACGCTGTTGTAATACCTGGCGCTGTTGAGGGGGGCCGGTTCCAACAACAACTTTCGCGGGGCAAAAGTCAATTCTGCACGGAGCTGAGTTGCCCCCAATTGGGGGCTGTAACCAGCTCATCATGATCGAACGTATTTTTCGGTGCCGGTATTGATCGGTAATGCCTCGCCGTAGGATGCTCCAGGATAATGGCACCCACTCCTCTGCAGGGTGGTTGCGATAGTTACGAGCGAGCCGCAACATTGCATCCTGTACCGTACCGAGAGCATCCTCACGATGCTGCAGGACGGTTTCAGCCATACGGAAGGTACGTTTGGTCCTACAGGAAGTCGTTGATGCTGGCCACGACAGGCTTTGCTGGCATGGCTGGATCTCTGCAGCAGTCAGGTGGTTTATGCCCCGGAATCTCGATAAGTTGGGATGAGTTGTAGACGCTCCGCTCATCATGAATAACGCCATGGATTCCATCTAGTTGACAAGCTTGCGTATGATGCACCCTTGTCGGTGCCAATGGAGAGACTTGGATGAACGGTTTCCTTGCTTTGTATATATTCATGTTGGCGGCTTTTACAGGGTATGAGGTGATTGCCCGCGTACCGGTTATTTTGCACACGCCATTGATGTCCGGTTCCAATTTCGTTCACGGTATTGTGTTGGTTGGCGCGATGGTGGCGTTGGGCCATGCACATACTCAAGTCGAACAGATGCTCGGTTTCGTGGCCGTGTTGATGGGCGCGGCCAACGCTGCCGGAGCGTATGTGGTAACCGAGCGCATGCTGGAGATGTTCAAACCTAGCCGTAAACCTGGAGATGGGGCATGAGCGGCTGGATTACGGTACTAATCAGGGCGAGTTATTTACTGGCTGCGTTGTTATTCATCCTCGGTCTGAAGCGTATGAGCTCACCGCGTACGGCGCGTGGGGGGGTGGTTTGGGCAGGGTTGGGCATGTTACTGGCGACGCTGGCAACCTTTTTTCTGCCGGGGATGCATAATTTTGCCCTGATGGGCCTGGCATTGGTATTGGGTGGTGCGGTGGCCTGGATTACCGGTCGCCGTGTGGCCATGACCTCAATGCCGCAGATGGTTGCGATCTATAACGGTCTCGGAGGTGGTGCGGCGGCTGCAATTGGGGCGGTCGAATTGTGGCGATTCGCGAGTATCCGATCGGGGTTGAGCTGGCATCTGTTCGATTTTGCTAGGCACTCCAGTCTCGTCAGCGATGTTACCTTGGTAGCCGTCAGCACTATTGCACTGGCCGTGTTGGGATCGTTGATCGGGGCAGTGTCATTTTCCGGGTCGATGATCGCCTTCGCCAAGTTGCAGGGTTGGATAGACCGGCGCTTTGTCTTTTCTGGTCAGCGACTGCTCAATGGCCTGCTTTTCCTACTGGTCGTGGCGGCCGGTGTTTTACTGGTTTGGGGCCAGCTTAGCCCGCAATTGGTGATCGTGTTCTTCATCCTGACTTTGTTGTTGGGGGTGATGATGACTTTGCCGATCGGTGGTGCGGATATGCCGGTAGTGATCTCGCTGTATAACGCCTTGACAGGTCTGGCCGTGGCTCTCGATGGATTTGTGTTGCAGAACGAGGCCATGATCATTGCTGGCACCGTGGTGGGTGCGGCAGGTACCCTGTTGACTCAGTTAATGGCCCGGGCTATGAACCGTTCACTGGGTAACGTCTTGTTCGGTAACTTTGGTGCGAGCGGGGGAACCTCTGAGCAGGAGATTGGTGGAGCGCAGAAACCGATTGATGCAGCAGATGCGGCGGTGATGATGGCTTACGCTGAACGTGTGGTCATCGTGCCGGGCTATGGTCTGGCAGTTGCTCAGGCTCAGCACAAGGTCTGGGAGTTTGCCCAGCTGTTGATCCAGCGGGGGGTAAAAGTCCGCTTTGCTATTCATCCGGTGGCAGGGCGGATGCCTGGGCACATGAATGTATTGTTGGCCGAAGCGGGGGTACCCTACGATCTGATTGCTGATATGGATGACATTAACCCTGAGTTTCCGAATACCGATGTTGCTTTGGTTATTGGGGCCAATGATGTGGTCAATCCGGTTGCTAAGACAGACCCGTCTTCACCCATTTACGGCATGCCTATTCTGGATGTTGGGGCCGCCAAAAACATCATCGTGATCAAGCGGGGTCGTGGTACCGGCTTTGCGGGGATCGAGAATGCGCTATTTTATGCTGATAACACGCGCATGCTGTTTGGTGATGGACAGCAGGCCGTGGGCGCGCTGGTTACCGAGGTCAAGATGGTCGATGGCTGACGCGCCATCCAGCCAATCCCATAGCCAATACCGTGGTGCCGAGTACGAACGGCAGGATGCTGCCATGGATCGACATCCAGGTAACGCGCCATAGTAAAGGGGTGCCACTATTCAATAGGGCCGAGCCGAGGCCAATGCCAAGGCTCGCCGCGATCCGTGCGGCGGCTAACAGTAGTAACGCGTAGCCCACAGACAACAGGGTGCAGGTGCCTGCCAGCAGGATACGTAGCCACCAGGATCGCGGCAGGGCGTAGCGAGCGAGCAGTCCGGTACCC
>CAYOLM010000259.1:0-2668 GCA_964404785.1 uncultured Mizugakiibacter sp. | reverse complement strand
CCGCGCCTGCTTGCTCGGCATATCGAGGTACTGGCTCTGAGCCGTCAGTCCCGGCTTGATCAGCCAGGGATGCACTGGTTGCGCGGAGCTCTGCCTGATACCGTACCCGATTTGCTGGATGGTTCCGCATCAATGCCTGCAGCGCTACTCAGTATGGGGCCGCTGGCTGCCTTGGTTACCTGGTTGCAACGTATTCCATTGGGGGCCGCGCCGGGCATGCACATTGTGGCCACTTCCTCGATGAGTGCTGTGAGCAAACAGAATTCCCCTAATCCACAAGAGCGGGCACTGGCAGCGCAGCTGTGCACGGCCGAGCAAAGGTTGGCGGCGTGTTGTGAGCGACAGGGTTGGAGTTGGATCGTATTGCGGCCGACCTTGATTTACGGTTCCGGGATGGATCGCAGTCTGACTCCTATCGCTCGTCGCGCTATGCGCTGGCGGGTATTTCCTTTACCCAGTGGTACGGGCTTGCGTCAACCGGTGCATGCCGACGATCTGGCCCGGGCATTGCTGGCCGCGCTGGAACATCCAGCCAGGACTGGCCGGGTGCTGGCTTTGGGTGGGGGCGAGCGCCTGACTGCAGCGGTGATGTTCGCCCGGGTGCGGGACACGTTGCCGGTGTTCACGGTTGCGCTGCCGGTACCACGCATGGTTATGCGGCTGGCAGCGCTGGGCCGATCCCGCTGGCGTGGTCCGATAGGGCGATTGCAACAGAACCTTATCGCTGACAACGAGGAAGTTGTGCGTCTGCTCGGCGTCAAACCCCGGGGCTTTGCTCCCGATGCGGCAACTTTCGGCCTGAGTTCTGACAGACCAAAAAACTGCTGATGGCAGAATGTGCAGACCATGGATGCGTTCGGGCCTGCCGGTGTTCTCAGGCCGGTCATGTCATATCAATGTGCTTCGTCACGTTGGGATTTACGCAGTTCACTCCAACCCATCTTCGGGAGCCCCCCCCCGGGGCGGTTGACCTCACACCGTGGGGACAGGCATGCCATGACCGCCAATGACTCATTTCCACGCTACAATCTCGCCTCCTTCGACAGGTTGCCAGGCCTTGCGTATTACGGTGAAAGGCGTGCTGATTCTACTGCTGGGCCTGTTTTGGGCTGGCACGAGTTGGGCTACTGCCACAATCCACGATATGCGTTTCGAGCATTACACTTTTGCCCTGATCTGGCAGCCGGGGGCCTGCCTGGTGCATGCCAAGCTTGCTGGGCCTGATTGTGCCCAGCGGACTTCGGCGACAGTATCCAGCCGACAATGGAGCCTGCACGGTCTATGGCCGAGTATCCCCGCTGAGCTGAGCCGGCAGGGTATGACACCACCAAGCTGGTGGCGTTACGGTTGTTACTTTTTCCACTCACAGCATTCCATTCCACCGGCTCGAAGTTGCCAAAACCCGGCCTTGGATTTGCAATCTGCGGTACGGACCCGGCTTGCTCGGGCGATGCCTGCGGCACGCAGCTGTCTGGATCGACACGAGTATTACAAGCACGCCGCTTGTTATGGTTTCAAGCAGAACAGCTTCTTCCGCCGAGCACTTAATCTGCTGCAGGTAGTCAATGCCAACCCCTTTACCAAATTCATGCGTGATCATCGCGGCCGGGTAGTAAACCGGGCTGCGCTGCAGCAGGCCTTTCGCAAGGGTTTCGGCCTGTCCTCGAGCAAAGCGCTGGAGTTGCGCTGTGGCTTATCACCCAAGAACTCAGGCCAGAACGACGTACTGATTCAAGCCTGGATCACCCTTCGCGCCAATCGTATTGAACAGTTTCCGGCTCCGCGAAGCTTCATGCCTGGGCGCCTGGGCAACTGCGGGGTGTGGATACTTATCGCCCGTTGAAGTGAGAGCTTAGGCACTTACCAGGTAATACCACCCCATCGTAGCAGCTTGCCAAGCAGCCAGGCCGGGCCGATCAGCAAGTAGCCCGGATTAGTAAAAAATGCCGGTCGCCGACCTTCGATAGCATGGCCGATTAACTGGCCAGACCCAGCAGCGACGAACACGATGCCGGCCAGGACAGCCAGCGGTACAGCACCCAGGGGGCGGTACAGCAATGCAGTGAGTCCGCCAAACAGTGCCAGGACAATAAGCATGGCCAGGCCCATGCGCCGCGACAATCGCCAATAGAAGTTGAAGGCGAAGAACATCAAAACCGCCGCCCACAGGCCGTTGCGGCCAATCATCGCTGGCACCGGCAGCGTCCAGAGTAAGGCAATCACACTCCATAAGAGTAGCGGTACGCAGACCCAGTGGATGGCACGGTTAACATGATGGCGGTGATCGTTGCCATACTCGTCAAACCAGTCATCAAGCGTGCGCATCGTAGATCCCCCTTACAAATCGGTGCAGATTAACCGATCTGCCTGACCTATAGAGATGGCAGGAAATAACCATTCATCTTTTAGCATTCCGATTTACCATGCCCGCACAGGTGGAAATCCACTCGGCCCGGAACACGTTTGCGGCCCGCTCGGACGGTGTCGTCAGCAGGTGGATCCCGGGTCTGCGCCCGGGATGACAAGCCAAAGGCTCTGCGCTTCGCCCGGGATGACAAACCGATCTGTCATTCCCGCGCAGGCGGGAATCCATGTATGTTTCATGTTCAGGGTATCTTCAGCTTACGGTCAAGCCGGTCAATCGCTGCAAAGCTTCAGCATACTTGGC
>CAYOLM010000258.1:0-2678 GCA_964404785.1 uncultured Mizugakiibacter sp. | reverse complement strand
CTTGGCAACCTGGAGGAACAGTTACGCCAGGCAGCCGGTGATCTGGCAGACCTTCCTGGTAGCCGACTGCTTGCAGGTTCACGGCTTTACCGGAGTCCACCCTGGGGGCCGGTTCCACAACCTTCATACCTGAATGCGGTCGTCGCTATGGAAACAGGCTTGACGGCAGAGAACCTGCTGCAGGCCCTGTTTGCTATAGAGCGTCGACATGGCCGGGTTCGTGGAGGTCTGCGCTACGGTCCGCGCACTCTGGATCTGGACCTGCTGCTGTATGGTGAGGCTACGATCGCCATTACCGGTCTGCAGATCCCTCATCCGCGCATGGCTGAGCGTGCTTTTGTGTTGCAACCTCTTGCCGAACTGGCGCCTCGATTACAGATTCCGGGTCTGGGGGCGATCAGCGAATTGCTGGCACGCATGGAAGATTCTGGCTGTGTTCCGGTAGCGACTGCACTTGAGCCGGGATAACCTGAACATGGATAATGTAACACCGCCGGGAGAAATTCATGTACGTCGAAACCCAAGCGACTGCCCGTAAGCCGATCACGGTTCCTGCCCTCAAAGCGATGAAGCGGGAGGGCCGCAAGATCGTTGCCTTGACCGCCTATGACGCTAGCTTTGCCTACCAGCTCGAGCTAGCGGATATCGATTTGGTGCTGGTTGGCGATTCCTTGGGCATGGTTATACAGGGGCATGCCAGTACCCTTCCGGTCACGCTCGACGATATGGTTTATCACTGTGCGATGGTCTGTCGTGGGCTACGGGCCAGCATGCTGGTGGCTGACCTTCCGTTTATGAGCTACCGCGATGTTGGGCATGCACTGCAGGCGTCGGCACGGCTGATGGCCGAAGGCGGAGCGGTGATGGTCAAGCTGGAGGGGGCGGGTTGGGTTTGCGAGATTATTCAACACTTGACCGAGCGCGAAGTGCCGGTATGCGCACACTTGGGTCTGACCCCTCAATCCGTGCATAAACTGGGTGGCTATCGTGTGCAGGGTCGCGATGAAGCCGCCGCCGAGCAGCTGCTTATTGAGGCCCGAGCCGTACAACAGGCTGGCGCCTCGGTGCTGGTTCTTGAAGCGGTACCGGCTACCCTGGCAGAGCGTATCTCGCGCGAGCTGCTTATCCCCACCATTGGCATTGGTGCGGGGGTAGATTGCGACGGACAGATTCTGGTTTTGTACGACATCCTTGGCATTACCCCGGGCAAGCGTCCGCGTTTCAGCAAGGACTTTCTGCAAGATCGTGGCTCCATTATCGAGGCACTCTCCGCGTATGCTGAAGATGTCCGTAGCGGTCGTTTTCCCACTTCCGATCACTGTTACTGACAACCATGCAAACCGTACAAGAGACCGCGATCTTGCGGGCTACGATTCGTTCCTGGCGGGCCCAAGGGCAAAGCTTGGCTTTCGTCCCGACAATGGGCAATCTGCATGATGGTCATCTTTCTCTGGTAAGCAAGGCGCACGATTGTGCGGATCGTGTGGTGGTGAGCATCTTTGTCAATCCCACCCAATTCGGACCCGGTGAGGACTATGCCCGTTACCCGCGCACTCTCGAGGCCGATCAGGTTGGCTTGAGCGGGACAGAGTGCGATGTGCTGTTCTTGCCGGCGGTCGAGACCATGTTTCCCTATGGGTTGGAGCAGACGGTTCGAGTGAAGATTCCAGTGCTTGGCGACACCTTGGAAGGTGCTTATCGAGTCGGCCATTTCGATGGGGTGAGTACGGTGCTGAGCAAACTGTTCAATCTGGTACAGCCAGATTATGCAGTTTTCGGGGAGAAAGACTGGCAGCAACTACAAATCGTGCGGCGCCTGGTTGCTGACCTGTCGTTACCCATTGAAATTATGGCCGAACCTACTCGGCGTGAGGCTGACGGTTTGGCGTTGAGCTCAAGGAATCGCTTCCTGAATACGGTGGAGCGTGCCCGCGCTCCGGTGATGTATGCGACGCTATGCTGGATGCGTGACAATTATTTTTCCGGGCATGCGCGTGCGGTGGTTGAAACGGCTGCACGGGCGCGTTTGCAACGAGCCGGTTTCGAGATTGACTACATCGTTATCCGCGGTGCCACAGATTTAACCGAACCCGAGGAGCATCCCCGCACTGGCTTGATCGGTCTGGTAGCCGGGCATCTTGGCAGTACTCGCCTGATTGATAATCTCCTGTTTGATGCTTAAGGGTGCCTCTCGCTAGGGTTTTTCCAGGTACCCTTAAGTGGCGGCGGGGTCGTGGGTTTTTGATGCCGAGTCATCGCTACCATTTGCTGCCTTGACCCACACTTTTGTGCAGTGCCGCTATAATCTCAAGTCCGTGCTTTTCTGGACACCGTTTGTTACCATGCATCTGACATTACTCAAGGCTAAAATTCATCGCGCCACGGTTACCCAAGCCGAGTTGCACTACGAAGGTTCGATCGCGATCGACGGACGTCTGCTGGATATCTCGGGCATCCGCGAATACGAACAGGTACACGTGTTCAACGTCAGTAACGGCAAGCGTTTTATTACCTACGTCATTCGTGCCGAAGCAGGCTCTGGCACCATCTCGGTCAATGGTGCCGCTGCCCACCGGGCTACTCCAGGTGATTTGGTCATCATCGCTGCCTATGCGCAACTGGCTGAAGCTGAAGCAGAGCGCTTCCAGCCTACCTTGGTCTATGTCGATGAACATAAC
>CAYOLM010000257.1:0-2684 GCA_964404785.1 uncultured Mizugakiibacter sp. | reverse complement strand
CCCGCATGGCCGCAAGGTCGGGAAGATCGTCGCCGATCATGGCGCATTCTTCGAGGGACAGGTGCAGTGCTGTGGCGATATCGACCAGGCAACTGCGTTTTTCATCACGGCCCTGGTAGAGGTGGGTGATACCTAGTTCCTCGGCACGCAGCGCCAAGGCATGACTAACCCGGGCGGTGATGATGGCCACCTCGATACCATGGTGTCTGAGGCGCTTCAGTCCCAAGCCGTCATGGGCATGGAAGGCCTTGATCTCGCGACCGTCTTCGCTATACAGCAGACGTCCGTCGGTCAGGGTGCCATCCACATCGAAGACCGCCAGGCGCACCCGTTGAGCGCGATCCCGTAGCTCATCCGAAAGATTGGGAAATAGCCGATGACTCATAGTGGTTTACTAGACCACGCCAGCGCGCAACAGATCATGAATATTCAGCGCACCCACCAGGTGAGCGTTGTCATCCACCACCAGCAAACCGTGAATCTTATGATTTTCCATGAGGCGCGCAGCTTCCGCAGCCAATTTGCCCGGGGAGATGGTCTTGGGAGCCTGATTCATCAAGGTGGCAACCTGGGTAGCGCGTAAATCCACACCGTGGTCGTCCAGCGCGCGCCGCAGATCTCCATCGGTGAATACCCCCAGTAGGCGTTTTTGAGCATCGACAATGGCGGTCATGCCGAGACCCTTGCTGCTCATCTCAACCAGGGCCTCAGCCAGGCTGGCCTGCGCCATCACTGCGGGAACTTTGTCGTCGCGGTGCATAAGGTCTTCGATCCGCAGCAGTAGGCGGCGCCCAAGATTGCCGGCCGGGTGTGAAAAAGCAAAATCCTCGGCGGTAAAGCCACGAGCCTCCAGCAAGGCAATGGCCAGGGCATCACCCATGACCAGGGCAGCGGTGGTGCTGGCGGTCGGGGCCAGCCCCAGCGGGCAAGCTTCTGCCGGAACGCTTACATCGACGTGGACATCGCTTTGTCGCGCCAGGGATGACTGCTTGCGTCCGGTCATGGCGAGCAACGGTACGCCTTGCCGCTTGATGAATGGCAGAATCATCAGCAATTCGGTGGTTTCGCCTGAGTTGGACAGGGCCAGCAGCACATCGTCGCGGGTGATCATGCCCAGGTCACCGTGGCTGGCTTCGCCAGGGTGCACGAAAAATGCCGGGGTGCCGGTGGAGGCTAGAGTGGCGGCAATCTTGCGGGCAATGTGCCCGGACTTGCCCATCCCGCTCACTACCACACGACCGCGGCAGGCGAGCATGATTCGGCAGGCCGCGACAAAGCTAGCGTCGATACGAGCTTCCAGTGAGTGGATGGCCTGTGCCTCAATGCCCACCACCCGGCGGGCACTCTCGACCAGGGTGTCGGTTGTGTAAGTAGCACCGCGCGTTGCGGATGGGGCAGCAGAAGAACTCATATTGGTCGTCGGGGATCTGCCGCAATTCGGGCGAATCCGTTACTATGGTGACTTCGCATTCTATGCTTATCCAGCCTGGTTGCGCATGTGCCGGGCGTGACTCTGCATGCAAACATCTGAAATTCAGTCTCTGATCGAATCCGGTTTACCTAGTGCCCAGGTGGAAGTCAGGGGTAGTGACGGCGTGCATTTTGAGGCACTCGTGGTCTGTGATGCCTTTGAAAATAAAATGACCCTGGCCCGGCATCGCTTAGTGTATGCGACGCTGGGAGAGCGCTTGGGTACGGATATCCATGCACTGAGTCTGCAGACCCTCACCCCTGCCGAAGCGGAGCGTCACAGCTCTGTGAGCTGAGGCACAGTTGCTTGGCTGATATCCGGAGTACCTTCCATTCATGGCCAGAATCGTTATTCAGGGTGGTGATCCACTGCAGGGGGAAGTGTGGATTTCCGGTGCCAAGAATGCTGTGTTGCCTATTCTGGCCGCGACCCTGCTGGCTGATGAGCCAGTAGCTATCGGCAATGTGCCGCATTTGCACGATGTCACCACGACTATGGAACTGCTCGGCCAGATGGGTGTGGAACTGGTGGTGGACGAGCACATGCGGATCCACGTCGATTCGAGTAAGGCCGACCGCTTCTTCGCACCCTACGAACTGGTCAAAACCATGCGGGCTTCGATTCTGGTATTGGGGCCATTAGTAGCGCGCTATGGCCAGGCTGAGGTGTCATTGCCCGGTGGTTGTGCGATCGGATCGCGCCCGGTGGATCAGCATCTACGTGGTCTGGAAGCGCTCGGTGCCGAGGTCTCGGTTGAAGGTGGCTATATCCGCGCCCAGGCTTCCCGTTTGCGTGGTGCCCGTATTGCCATGGATGTAGTGACCGTTACTGGCACAGAAAACATCATGATGGCGGCGACGCTGGCCTTGGGCACCACGATTATCGAAAATGCCGCGCAAGAGCCCGAAGTGGTCGATCTGGCCCATTGTCTGAATGCGATGGGGGCAAAAATCGAGGGAGCCGGTAGCTCGACCCTGATCATTGAAGGGGTTGAGCGTCTGCACGGCGCGGATTACAACGTGCTTCCTGACCGTATCGAGACCGGCACCTACCTGTTGGCGGGAGCGATCAGTGGCGGCAAGGTTTTGGTCAAGCGAGCTCGCCCCGATACCCTGGATACGGTACTGGTCAAGCTTGAAGAAGCCGGTGCCGAGATCGATATTGGTGCTGACTGGATCAGTCTGGACATGCGTGGCCGTCGGCCTCGGGCAGT